>NZ_DASZKT010000038.1:0-60079 GCF_035552695.1 Actinospica sp. | reverse complement strand
CATCGGCCTGGTCCAGGTGCCGGGGCGACTCGGCGACGCGCGCGCGGGCACGTTCCGCCTGCTATGCCTGCTGTTCGGCTACACACTGACCGTGTTGTGCGCCCTCAGCCTGCTGCACGTCTCGGTCACCCACCTACTGCTCGGCGGCGTGCTGACGGGCGTGATCCTCGGCATCGCCGCGCAGCAGGTTCTCGCGAATGTGTTCGCCGGCGTCATGCTGCTGTTCGCGCGCCCCTTCGCCGTCGGCGACGAGCTGCAGATCCGCTCCGGCGCCCTCGGCGGCCCCATCGTCGGCCGCGTCACCGGGATGACCCTCACCTACGTGAGAGTCCTGACGAAGGTGGGCCCGGTGCTGGTACCGAACGCCGCGGTCCTCGCGGCCGCCGTCGGTCCCGCGACGGACTGGACGGCCGTCTAGGGCTTTCCGGTGCGCACCGCGTTTGACTCGGGCCCGGCCCGGTCACCCGCGAGACGCAGGAGGCCTATCTCAGGTCGTGATGCCGGCCGCGTTGGGAAGTGAAAGTTGATGAGCGACCATCCGTTCATCGAGTCCGTGCACGCCTCGGTCTACAACGTGCCGACCGAGTCCCCGGAAGCGGACGGCACCCTCGCCTGGAACGCCACCACGATGATCGTCGTACGGGTGCGCGCGGCGGACGGCACGACCGGTCTGGGCTGGACGTACGGCGCCCCGGCCTGCGCGCACGTCGTCGAGGACACACTCGCCGACATCGTGCGCGGCCGCGACCCGATGAACGTGCCCGGCGCCTTCGACGAGATGGTCAAGGCCGTGCGCAACATGGGCCGACCCGGCGTCGCCGGGTACGCGATCTCGGCCGTGGACGTCGCCCTCTGGGATCTCAAAGCACGAATACTCGGCCTGCCGCTGCACCGACTGCTCGGTTCGGTGCGCGAATCGGTGCCGGTCTACGGCAGCGGCGGATTCACCACGTACGACGAGAACGAGCTCGTCGATCAGGTGCTGCACTGGGTCGAGGGCCGGCGCATCGGCCGCGTGAAGATCAAGATCGGCGAGTCCTGGGGCGCCGACCTGCGGCGCGACCTCGATCGGATCCGCCTGGTGCGCAACCGGATCGGGGCCGACACCGAACTTTATGTGGACGCGAACGGCGCCTACACCGCCAAGCAGGCGACCCGGGTCATGCTGCAGGCGGCCCCGGAGGACGTGAGCTGGTTCGAGGAGCCCGTCTCCTCGGACGACCTCGCCGGGCTGCGCGCGGTGCGTGAGTCGGTGACCGCCGACGTGACCGCGGGGGAGTACGGCTACGACCTGGCGTACTTCGAGCGGATGTGCGCGGCCGGCGCCGTGGACTGCCTGCAGGCCGACGTGTCACGCTGCGGCGGGATCACCGAATGGCAGCGGGTCGCCGCCGTGGCCGCCGCGCATAACCTGGAGATCTCCGGGCACTGTGCACCTCATCTGCACGCGCACGTGGCCGCCGCGACCCCGAATCTGCGGCACCTCGAATGGTTCCACGACCACGTGCGCATCGAATCAAGGTTCTTCGACGGCGCCCTGGATCCCGCGGGCGGCTCGATCACCCCGAGCGCGGACGCACCGGGCCACGGCCTGGCGCCGCGCGAATCAGACATGGAGGCATACCGATGAGTGACGACTTCGTACTCGACGTGGAACGCATCCGCACGCAGGCCCACCAGAAGATGGCCGACGGCCCGCGCACCCCGGCGCTCGGCATCGACGCCGACAAGGTCATCGCAGTGCTCGACGACGTGCTCGCCACCGAGATCGTGTGCTGGACCCGCTACATGCGGCACGCGATCTCGGCCAGCGGCATCAATCGCGCGCAGGTGACGGCCGAGTTCACCGAGCACGCCACCGAGGAACTGCAGCACGCGCTGTGGGCCGCCGAGCGGATCTCGCAGCTGGGCGGCGACCCCGACTTCGACCCGAGCACGATCGCCGAGCGCGCGCACACGGACTACACCGCGCCCGCGCCGAACGACCTCGAGCAGATGCTGCGCGACAACCTGCTCGCCGAGCGGATCGTGATCGAGTCCTATCAGGAGATCATCCGCTGGATCGGCGACGCCGACCCGACCACGCGACGGCTGTTGGAGAAGATCCTCGCCGAAGAGGAAGAGCACGCCGACGACATCGTGGACCTGCTCGGAGTCTGACCCGCGATGAGCGGGGCCGCTGTGCCCGAGACCGTGCTGGATCTACACGACCGCTTCAAATAAAGGGGTTCGGATAAGCCGTTTCGCGACCGCATCGGCGGGCACCCGCAGGTGTCTGAGCACGCCTCGATCGGAGGAATTCTCATGGCGGCCCTGTTCATCCTCACGCCGGCGCTGTTACTTCCGGCGTTGCTGCTGCTCGAACGCTTTGAACGCTACGCCCTGCGGGGCAGGCGACGCGATGATGACGCGACGGGCACCATGCCCGCATATGACGAGTGGTCCAGGCACGAGTGATGCGGGCATGAGTGATACGGGTCGTCCGTTGATCGAGAAATCACGGGGCTGTGCCTCAGGAACTGCTCGTTTCGTCTACCCGTCTCCTCTAGGAGTCGCCGTTGCCGTGTCCGTGATGGTGCCCCGCGCCGCTGTTCTTCGTCTTCGTCGTCCCCTGATTCGGGGTCGCGCCGGAGGACGGGATCGCGCCGGGTCCCGCGCCGATGGTGGCCGAGGCCGCGATCGGGCTCGCGGTGGGCGCGGAGCGGGTCGGCGCGGCCGGGGCGCTTGTTGCGGATGAGTGCGATTGCGCCGAACCGCTACCGGTAGAGGCTTGACCTGCGGAGCTCCCGTTGGCGAGCGCCAGTGTGAGCGCGAGTGATCCGACCAGCGTCACACCGGCGCTCGCGACGTACGCGGCAAGGTGTGTGCGGTGGAATGGCCGGTGCGTGGCGGTTGCCACCGTGCTCTGGAACGGCACCTCGGACTGCGGCAACCGGGACTGCGGCAACCGGGACTGCGACAATCGGGACTGCGACAATCGGGACTGCGACGACTGGGACTGCGGGAGCGGCGACTGCGGCTGTGCCCGGCCCTCAAGCACAGCGGCGACCTCGCCGGCGCTCGGTCGTTCGGCCGGATCTTTGCGCATGCAGGCTTCGTATATCTCGTCGATCGCGGCACGCCGCGGGCCGGTGAGGGGCAGCGCAGGGGGATCGGCGAGTAGGTGTGCCATTCCCAGCGCGGTCAGCTCGTGGCCCGCGTAGGGGCCGTGGCCGCTCATGCACCAGTACAGCAGGCAGCCGAGCGCGTAGACGTCCGAAGCGGGCTCCGCTCTGCCGACGCGCCACTGCTCGGGGGCCATGCAGGCCGGCGTGCCGATCAGCACCTGCCCGGTCAGGTCGTCGTCCGCCTGTCGGCGGGAGATGCCGAAGTCGAGCAGCTTCGCGCCGTCCGGGCCGAGCATCACGTTCCCCGGCTTCACGTCGCGATGCACCACTCCTGCTTCGTGCGCCGCGGCCAGCGCGTCGGCAACCTGCGCGCACACACTCATCGCGTCTTCGGGCGGCAGCGGACCACGCGCGAGCCGCGCGTCGAGGCTCTCGCCGCCGAGCAGTTCGGTGACCAGGAACGGGTGGTTATCCCCGTCCGGCTCGTCGGTCTCGGCGAAGTCGAAAACGGTGGTGAGCCGCGGATGGTCCAGCGTGGCGAGCAACCGGGCCTCGCGCTCCAGCCGCTCGCGCTCATGGCCGCCCTGGGCGGTGGACCCGGACAGCACCTTGAGCGCGACCTCGCGGCCCAGCGACTCGTCCCGCGCCGCCCACACGTGTGCGCTGCCACCGGAGCCGAGCGGGCGCAGCAGCCGGTACCGTCCGGCGAGAAGTTGGCCCTGCTCCAACGTGATCAAAGATCGGGTCATTGGCCGCTACCGCCTTTCGAACGAGGTGTGAACGGGAAATCGAGTGCTGAGACGCTGTGCCCGAAACCCCGCGGTTCATGCGGCCCCGCCGCGTCGTTTCCGTATCGTCACATCGCCCGACCGGGCGCCTTACCTGTTGGGCCGCGCAGCGCTGATGTCCGCGAGCGCGGAACGGTGGTCCCGTTCGATCGCCAGGTCGCCGAGGCTCAGCACCCCGACGAGTTGGTCCGCGTCGACCACCGGAAGCCGGCGCACGCCGTGTTCGCGCATGAGCGCCACCGCCCGGTCGATATCGTCGGACGGCGCGCATGTGACAGTGCTCGGGCTGCAGATTTCCTGGACACGGGTGTCGACCGGGAGCTCGTGCGCGACGGCCCGCACCACGATGTCGCGGTCGGTCAGCACGCCGCGCAACTGTCCCGCTTCCGTGATCAACACGTCGCCGATGTTCGCGTCGCGCATCACCCGCGCCGCCTCGGAGACCGTGGTCTGCGCCGACACCGTGGCCGGGTTCGCGGTCATGATCTCGTGCACCTTCTGGGCCATCGTGGTCCTCCTCGTTTTTTGGCGGTGCATTCGTCTCGGAGCCCGCGGGTGCCCGGAACTTCGCACTTCATACAGTGACGAAGCGACGCCAACCGCCGAACGTGCCGTGCGTTTGCGGCCGCCGCGATCGGTTACCAGCCCGTCTCGTCCTGGTTTTCCGAGACATTGAGGGAGCCGTCCATGCGCAGCGCGACAATCGTCGGTCGGCCGATCCTGGACGGACTGCCTTTCCGGATGGCGGCGCTGGTCATGCCCGCGGACAAGGACTACCTCGCGCTCGCCCGCCTGGCGGCGATGCACGTCGCCGGAATGCTGGACCTGCCGATCGGCCGGGTGGGCGATCTGCGACTCGCCGTGCACGAGGCGTGCGCGCTGCTGCTGAGCACGCCCGCGAAGGCGCCCGACCGGCGGAACGCGACCGCCGAGAACGCGTTGGAGCTGAGCTTCGACCGGTGCCCGGGAGAGTTGCGCGTCAACGTCCGCGGACCCGCGCCGGCACACCGGCCCGATCCCGAGGACATCGGCTGGCTCGTGCTGCAGGCGCTGGTGGACGAGGTCCGCCTGGAGACGACCCATGTGACGGCGACCGCGACGGCGACCGCGACCGCGACCGTGACGCTGATCGCATCGTTGCCCGAGCAGTGAGAGCGCGAGGGAGTTGAACCGATGAGTACAAGCCCTTTTGCGCCCTCAGCGAGCCCGGTCACGCCTGTGGAGCGCGAGGCACAGCGCGCGGAGACGATGCGGGTGCTGCGACGCATGGTCGCGCTGCCGGTCGACGATCCGGAGCGCGTACGGCTGCGCGACGAGGTGGTCGAGGACCACATGCCCTACGCGCGGCACATCGCCCGCCGCTACGGGCGGCGCGGCGTCACCGACGAGGATTTCGAGCAGGTCGCGTACCTGGGCCTGGTCAAGGCGGTGGAGAACTTCGATCCGGAGTACGGCACGGGCTTCCTCGCCTACGCGACCCCGATGATCGTCGGGGAGATCAAGCGGTACTTCCGGGACGCGACGTGGGACGTGCACGTGCCGCGCCGGATGCAGGAGCTCACCGGGTCGCTGCACAAGGCGATGGGCGCGCTCACCAGCAAGCTCGGCCGCGAACCGACGGTCGCGGAGCTCGCCGCGCACGTCGGTGTCGAGGCGGAGGAGGTCATCGAGGCCCTCGACGCGGCCGAGGCGTACTCGACCGCCTCGCTCGACCTTCCCGTCGGCCAGGACCAGGACAGCGCGAGCGTCGGCGACCTGATCGGCGGCGACGATCCGGGCTTCGAACTGGCCGTCGACCGCGAGGTGCTGCGCGGCCTGGTCGGTGGGCTGAGCGCGCGGGACAAGCGAATCCTGTTGCTGCGCTTCTTCCGCGGCATGACCCAGTCCGAGATCGGCGAGGAGCTCGGGATCTCGCAGATGCAGGTCTCCCGGCTCATCACCAGGATCCTGAATCAACTCCGTGACGGCTTCCAGTGAGACCGCTCGAGAGCATGCCTTGACATGAGTTTCATGAGGTGACGGTGCATCACCTGAGTCGAACAGGGCACTCGGAGTTGAGTTGATCGCCGTCGCGAGGCGGCGGGGAAGGAGTCGGACCCATGTCGATCGGCGCGAACATCGCGGTCATCACCACCGGCGCCGTCATCGCCTTCGCGGTGCGCGTGCACACGAGCGGATTCAGTGTGTACGCCGTGGGCGCCGTCTTGATGGCCGTCGGCGCTGTCAGCCTGGCCATGCAGATCAGTGCCCTGGCAAAGCAGCGCGAGCTGACCAGCGTGCAGGCCGAGGTGTCGCCCGAAGCCGTGCTCGTGCGGCCGAACGGCTCCATCCGGCAGCCGTACGGCCCGCGGGGCACCACGGCGATGCCGCCGGCGCCGGGCGAATCCCCCTGTCAGTCCGCCGACGAGTACACCGGAAACGAGTGGTGATCATGCGACGCACGAGTTTCGCCGGAGCGATGGTGGCGATCGCCGTCGGCGGCGTCCTGGCCTTCGCGATCCACGCTTCGCCGAAGGATTTCGACCTCCGGGCCGTGGGCCTCATCGTGATGCTCGGCGGTGCCGCGGACCTGCTCATCAGGTCCCTGATCGCGGACAGCCCGCTGCTGGGCCCGCAGAGCGCGGACATCGCCGCGGTCGTCGAACCGCTCGGCGAGCCCGTCCTGGACGCCGCCGGCAACCCGATCGCGGTACGGAACCCCACGGCGTCCGCTCGTCCGCCGCTGGTCGCCCCGCTGCCCGGCACCATGCCGCCGGGGGACGTGGTCGACACGGTCGCGGCGACCGGCGATCCGTACGGCACGGCGCAGATGCCCGCGGCCGGCAGCACGCCGACACCGGCCGTCGTCGGCGGCTCCGGGTACGCCGCCTATGAGGCGGCAGTGCGCGCCGGATCCGGCGACGCGGTCGACACGCCCGAGGCCCCCGTCGCCGTGACCACCCTCAGCGGTCGGCCGGTCCGACCCCGGGGCCGCGGGAGAGGCGCCCGACGTCGGCGGAGCAGCCGCGGGTGACCCATCCGCCCTGCGTGGGCGGCGGGAACGGGCAATGAAGGGGCCGGGCGGCGTGCGGGCCGCCCGGCCCCTCTCCGCGTCCGTCAACGCGGCACGACGGGTTCGTCCGGCCAGCGCGACCAGGCCGTCGGGTCCGCACGCAGGTCCTGCCGCAACGCCTCGCCGTACCGCCGGGTCGCTCGGCCGCGATGCAGGCCCGCGGACACGGCTGTGGCCGTGAACAGCGCGCGCGGACGCAGGAGGCGGCCCCGCAGCTTCTTCGGCAGCGCCCGCGTCGCCGCCAGGGCGAGCGCGGGCAGTGCGGCGAGCGAGGTCACCACGTCCCCGGAGCCGCGCGAGGCCCACTGCGCGAGGTATCCGGTGCCGCCCTGGTTCACCGGACTCGGATCGAGCAGCCCGTATACGGTGTGCAGTTCGGCGGTCAGGCGCCAGCGCAGCGCCGAGGTGACCGCCGAGTCCCCGGCCGTGACCAAAGGCGCCGCGCCGGGAAGCGGAGCGAACGCGCAGCAGGCGGCGGCCACACCGAACGCGGCGCTCTGGCGCGTGGCGTCGGCGACCAGCCGCTGGGCGAGCTCATCGGGCTCCAGGCCCGGATACTCGGCGCGCAACAGCGTGAGGCTTCTGGCATGCGTGCGCGGCACCAGGCCCGAAAGCCCGTTCTTGAGCCGAGCCTTGGCGACGGGTATGGGGTCGAAGGGCGCGATGTCCATGGGCACCTCGTTGCCCGTCCCGTCCGTTCCAACCGGCAGCGGCGGGCCTCGTCACCCGCGCATCTCCCTGACGGCGTCGGAGTCGAGCGTGCGGTAGTGCTGGACGACGCGCACCACGACGGCGAGGAACACGCCGGTGACCGCGACGCCGATGACGATGGCGGTCAGGCAGAAGTTCTGCAGTACCGGGTCGGCGACGTTGCCGTGCGCGAGCTGCGCGGGGCTCTCCCCGTCCGGCGGGTTGACCAGCACCGGGGCGGTGGAGCGGGCGCGGTAGGCGAGCGAGACGAACAGCAGGTAGGTCGAGCCCTCCATCAGGGACAGGCCCATCACCATCTTGATCATGTTCCGCCGCGTCAGCAGCGTGTAGAGGCCGAGGCAGAACAGCGCCGCCGAGGCGAGATAGTTGGCGACGATCACGATGAGCCGCCGCCTTCGCCGGAACCGTCGGATTCCTGCCCGTCGCCGTGCTGCTCGCGGGTCCAGTCGCGGCGCACCCCGAGCAGCGCGAACACGGCGATGGACAGACCCGTGCCGACCTCGATGAACTCCCCGACGGAGAAAAGCTGCACGATGCCCCCGGAGCGGATGGTGCCCGGCTCGGTCAGCGGCAGCCAGTTCGCGCTGAACGAGCCCTTGAGCAGCAGACCGAGCAGTTCGGTGCCGATGATCAGCAGCGCTCCGGCCATCTCGGCGGTCTCGAGCGGAGCCGGCCGTACGACGCGGGCGATCCGGCGCCGCCCGAAGCCGGCGTACGCCAGCAGCAGCACGCCGAGCAGTACGGCGCCGCCGGGGAAGCCGCCGCCGGGGGAGTAGCCCCAGGCCACCAGGTAGCAGCCGGTCACGGCGAGGACCGGCGCGGCCAGGCGGATCGCGGTACGCGTGACGACGGTCAGCGATTCCGCGCGCTCCGGCCCGTGGATGCCCAGCGGCTCGGCGTCGGGATCGTCGGGGTAGCGCTGCGGGTGGCCGTCGCCTTCCAGTTCACGTTCGTCCGCGGCACGGGTCTGGCGTTCCTCGGCGTCCGCGGCCTGAACCGGGTCGATCTCCTGCTGCTCGCGCTCGCCGGCCGTGTGCTCGCCGAAATAGCCGCGGCGCGCCTCACGCGGCCGGGTCAGCACGATGACGCTGACGACGGCCGCGAGGAGCAGGAAGGTCTCGCCGAAGGTGTCGAAGCCGCGCGATCCGTAGACGACCTCGTTGACCGGTTCGAGGAGTTTCCAGTCCGGCAACGAGGTCGTCAGCGCGTATCTGGCGACGGCGGGAAGCGGCGCGTGTTCGCGCGGCGCGGCGAGGTATCCGGCGCCGAGGACTACGGCGGTCGCCGCGGTCAGCAGCAGCCCGAGCCGCTGGCGGTGGCGCGGCTCGCGGTCAGTGACGGCCGGCCGCTTCTTCGCTGCCTTCGCCTTCCGCGTCGCCGCCATCCTCGCCCTCCTCTCGCATTTCGCCCTTGTCGATGACATCGGCGCGGACCTTGGCGATGGCGGTCAGGAAGAGCACGGGCAGTGCGATCGCGCCGACGACGACCTCGGAATGTGCGTCGTCCGGGGCGCCGAGCACGACGAACAGCAACGACAGGAACGTCCCGACCGCCGAAAGTGCCATCGTCGCGCCCGGCAGGTTCGCGATGCGCACCACGAGCACGCCGGAACCGAGGATGAGCGCGAGCACGAGGTAGTCCAGGACCCAGAACTCACTCATCGTCAGCCACCTCGTCGCGCACGGCCCCCGGCCACATCGGCACCCCGGCGCGGTAGGCGGCGCGTGCCAACGCGTGGGAGGCGGCCGGGTTGACCACCAGCAGCAGGAAGCCGACGATCAGGGCGCGCGCCGCGTACGGGCTGACGATCCCCTCGCCGACCACCAGCGCGATCAGCGCGGGGACCGCACCCATGGTGATCGTCTTCGACGAGCACTGAATGCGGCTGTAGAGATCCGGCATTCGCAGGATTCCGAGCGCGCCGGACAGGGAGAAGACGAATCCGACCCCGGCCAGCACGGCCACGATCACGGTGTGCGCGGTGCTCACAGCAGTCCCCTTTCCAGGAACCTGGCCCAGACGATGGCGCCGAGGTAGCTGAAGGAGACGAGCCAGATCGCCACGTCCAGGTAGATCGGCCGGTCCGCGTACGCGGCGTAGAACAGCACGGCGAGCGCGGCCTGGGTGGAGGCGGTGTTGAGCGCGACGACGCGGTCGCCCACGCTCGGTCCGATGGCCAGGCGCGGCAGCAGCAGGAGCGCGACGAGCATCTCGGCGATCGCCGCGGCGAGGTAGATATCAGGGTTCATCGGTCCTCAGCCCTTCGAGGCAGCGTTCGACCGGCTCGTTGATCGCGGCCCGTTTCTGCTCGGGGCCGCCGTCCGGCACGTCGACGGCGTGGTACTGCAGCAGGTGGCGTCGTCGGTCGAGGTCGACGATCTGGTTGTCCACGATCAGCGAGGTCACCAGGCCGACCGTGGTCAGCCCGAGATCGCTGCGCTCCCGAGTGGGGACCACGACCATGCCGCTGCGCAGCGGACGGCTCGGGCGCCAGATCCGCACGGCCAGCCGCACGTTCGCCACGGGGATCTTCACCAGCGCGGTGACCAGCAGCTTAAGTGCGGCCACGGCGTTGCGCGGCACCAGGAGGCGCCACGGTCCGGCGACTCGGCCGAGCGGCGCGAGCGCGATCGCGACGAGCAGCGAGATTCCCGCGCCGAACAGCAGCTGCTCGGCCGTGCGCGTCCAGGTCAGCAGGATCCACACCAGGTAGCACCAGCAGGCGAGTGCGAGTACGCGCTGGGCGAGAGCGACCATGCGGCCCCGATACCCCGACGTCGATCGAACATGCGCCGACCTGGCCGATCGGGCGAACGAAGGAAACGGGGCGGGATCAACCCCAGCGCAATGCGGCGACCAGGGCCACGAGCCCGACGACGGCGAAGGCGGCGTAGTCGTTGGCCGAGCCGGTGTGCAGGGCGCGAAGCGCGCGGATGGGCTGCGGATCGCGCCGCGCCCGTAGGTAGCGGAAGACACCCAGCGCCGCCACCGCGACCGTGACCACGGTGACGACCAGTTCCACCCAGCCCACGTAGTCGAATGCCACATGCGTCGGCAGGACGGTGCCGCCGACGTGCAACTCCGCGGCGGCGTACCGGCCCGCTTCGAGCAGCCCGCCCGCGGCCGGTTCCATCAGCAGCCGCAGAAGCTGTTGCGGAAAGACACCGAACGCGAGGCAGCAGCCGCCCAGCCCGATCAGGCCCGCCGCCATGCCCGGCGCGAGAGATTCGTGTGCCGGGTGCGGAGCCTCGATGTCGGTGAGCTCGGGCTCCGACCGGAAGAAGGCCAGCCAGGCGGCTCGGCCGAGCGCGGCCACGGTCAGCAGTTGCGCGAGCAGCATCACCGCGTACGGCACGTATTGGTGACTGCCCGTCAGTCCTTGGTGGATGAGGCTCAGCGACACGAAGCCGTTGAACGGCGGCAGTCCGGCGATGGAGGCCGCGCCGACGGTGAACGCGACGGTGACCGCGGGCATCCTCCGGGCGAGGCCGCCGAGCGCGCGCAGCGAGGTCTGGCCGGTCCTGTGCACCACCGCGCCCGCGCACAGGAACAGCAGCGCCTTGAACAGCGCATGGTTGACCAGGTGGTAGACGGCCCCGGTGACGCCTGTGGCGTTGCCGGTGGCGAACCCCACCGTGATGACGCCCATCTGCGAGACGGTGTCGTAGGCGAGCACGCGCTTGAAGTCGTCCTGCGCGAGCGCGAGGGCCGCACCGAGCACGGCTGAGACGAGCCCGACGACCATGAGCGCGCCGAGGATGGGCAACCCTGAGCCGGGGAAGACCTGCAGCGCGAGCCGCGCGATCCCGATCAGTCCCAGGTTGACCATCAGCCCGGAGAACAGGGCGGAGACGGGTCCGGGCGCGGCGGTGTGCGCGTCGGCGAGCCACGCGTGGAAAGGCGCCAGACCCGCCTTCGTCGCGAAGCCCGCGATCAGCAGACCCAGGGCGACCGCGTCGAGCACGCCCGCCGGTACCGCGAGCGCGATGTGGAGCTGCCCGAGGTTGAGTGCTCCGGTCTTGGCGTAGAGCAGCCCGGCGCCGAGGAACACGGTGAATCCGGCCATCGTGGTGAGCACGAGGATCTTGAACGCCGCCTCGAGCGCGATCGGGCGCTCCAGGAAGAACCCGGTCAGTCCGTAGCTCGCCAGCGCGGCGACCTGGAACCAGACGAACAGATTGAACAGATCGCCGGTCAGCGCGGCGCCGATCAGCGCCGAGAGCAGCAGCTGGAACAGGCAGGCGAAGCCGCCGAGCTCCCGTTTGCCGAGGCCACCGAGCTCGGAGAGCGTATAGGTCAGGAGCAGCAGGCCGATGCCGGCGATCGCCAGCGCGCACAGCAGGCCGAACGGATCGGCGGCGAACGCGATGCCGAGCGCCGCCCCGCCGACCGGCTTCCAACCACCCATGTAGTGCACGAGGACCGTCCCGCCGAACACCCGTGGGGCGACGATGACGAGGACGGTGAGCGCGCCGCCCATGCCGAGCAGGCAGCCGATCAGCGCCGCGTGCCGAGACCAGCGGGCGAGCAGCGGCGCGGCGACGGCGCCGCACACCGGGATCGCGACAGCCAGCGGGAGCAGCGACCCGAGCGCCGCGGTCGAAAGCGTCATGCGGTGTGCTCGCCGCTCTCTTCGAGTTGCGAGAACTTGATCGCGGCCGTCATGACCGGTTCTCCCTCCGCGCACCCGGCCGCGCCCGGCGCGCGGCGCTGCTCCAGTGCCCCGTCCGCGGCGCGATACTCCCCAGTTGCGCCTATCGAGCGGACGGAGCGGGCGCCAATGAAGTTCCGCGTTTATACCGCTGTGCCGGGGTACCCGCCGCACGTCGCATCCCCTGCGACCGAGACCGCGGCGGCCGAAGCGCCGCCTCGGGAAAGGGCGGTAACCATGAGCTTGATGGGCGAAGCAGACAACGAGCGGGCGCACGCGGCCCAGCTGCCGGCCGGAAGCGTGATCAGCGTGTTGCTCAGGCAGCATGCCCAGATCCGGGACATGTTCACGGCCGTACAGGCGGCGTCCGGGCAGCGGCGCCAGGAGTTGTTCGACGACCTGCGCGAACTGCTCGCGGTGCACGAGGGCGGCGAGGAGATGGTGCTCCGGCCGGTCTCGCGCCGGGGCCCGGGGGCTCGGATCGCCGACGCGCGCAACCAGGAAGAGGACGAGGCCGCGCACGTGCTGGCGGATCTGGAGAAGATGGACGTCTCCAGTCGGCAGTTCGCGGACCAGTTGGCCGAGTTCGAGAAGGCCGTGTCGGCACACGCCGAGAATGAGGAACTCGAGGAGTTTCCAACCGTCCAGGCCACGCACACCGAGGCGGAGCTGCGGGCGCTCGGCGAGAAGCTGCTGAAAGCGGAGAGCCTGGCCCCGACGCACCCGCACCCGGCCGCCGCCGGCTCGCCCACCGCGCAGCGCGTCGTCGGGCCGTTCGCGGCGCTGTTGGACAAGGCCCGCGACGCGCACAAGTCCTGAGTTCTGAGCAAGCCTGAGTTCTGAGCAAGGAGGTTCAGACATGCCTAGAGGTTCAACCCCCAAGCGGGAGCGGCAGTACGAGCACATCGAGAAGAGCGAGCGTGCCCGCGGTGTGAAGCCGGGACGCGCCAAGGAGATCGCCGCGCGCACGGTCAACAAGGGCCGGGCGCGCACCGGCGAGGCGAAGACGGCGAGCAAGGAGTCGTTGCGCGACATGTCCTCGAGCCGGCGCGGCGGGCTGCGCTCGCACAGCGGCTCCGGCGGCCCGACCTACCGTCAGCTGTACGCCGAGGCCCAGCGCCGCGGCGTGAAGGGCCGCTCGAAGATGACCAAGGCAGAGCTCGAACGCGCCGTCGGCTGATGGGAATAGAGACATGAGCATGGCGAACAGCGCGCACGCGCCGGGCGGCGTGGTCGTCGTCACCGGCGCGAGCGCGGGCGTCGGGCGGGCCGCCGCCGTGGCGTTCGCCCGTGCGGGCGCGAAGGTCGCGCTCGTCGCGCGCGGCGAAGAGGGTCTCAAAGGCGCGATCGAGGAGATCGAGCGGGACGGCGGCTCCGCGAAGTCCTTTCCGGCGGACACGGCCGATCCGCACCAGATCGAGCAGGTCGCGCAGGACGTCGAGGCATCGCTCGGCGAGATCGACGTATGGGTCAACGTGGCGTTCAGCTCGGTATTCGCACGCTTCATCGACATCGAGCCGGACGAGTACCGCCGAGTGACAGAGGTCGACTATCTCGGCTACGTGCACGGCACGCGCTCGGCGCTCATGCGGATGCTCCCGCGCGACCGCGGCACGATCGTGCAGGTGGGCTCGGCGCTGGCCTACCGCGGTATCCCGCTGCAGAGCGCGTACTGCGGGGCCAAGCATGCGATCCAGGGCTTCAACGAATCGCTGCGCTGCGAGCTCATGCACGACGAGAGCAACGTGCACGTGACGATGGTCCAGCTCCCGGCGGTGAACACGCCGCAGTTCGACTGGGTGCGTTCGCGCCTCGGGAAGCCCGCTCAGCCGGTGCCGCCGATCTACCAGCCCGAACTCGCCGCGCGCGCCATTCTCTACGCCGCCCGGCACCCGCGCCGCCGCGAGTACTGGGTGGGCGGCAGCACGGCCGGCACGCTGCTGGCGAACGCCGTAGCCCCTGGCCTGCTCGACCGCTACCTCGCGAAGACCGGATTCGCCTCGCAGCAGGCCGACCGCCCGGAGCCGGAGCACGAGGACAACCTGTTCGAGCCCGTCGACGGCAGCGGCGGACGCGATCACACCGCCCACGGCAGCTTCGACGACCGCGCGAACAACCGCAGCGCGCAGCTCTGGGCCTCGCAGAATCACGGCGCGCTCGCGGCCGCGATAGGTGGAGCCGGGCTCGCCGCGGCAGCCGCGCTCGCGGCGTTCGGCCGTCGGCGCTGACCCGGCCGCGAACCACGAACTCTCCAACTCCCGTTCCCAGGAGGACATCATGGCAAGTCAGACCGTTGCCGACCATCTGCTCGAACGCCTGCGCGAGTGGGGCGTGGAGACCGTCTTCGCGTACCCGGGGGACGGGATCAACGGACTGCTCGCCGCGTGGGGCAGGGCGGAGAACAAGCCGAAGTTCGTCCAGGCCCGGCACGAGGAGATGGCCGCGTTCGAGGCGGTGGGCTACGCGAAGTTCGGCGGCCGGTTCGGGGTGTGCGCCGCGACCTCGGGGCCCGGCGCGATCCACCTGCTCAACGGCCTGTACGACGCGAAGCTGGACCACGTGCCCGTCGTCGCGATCGTGGGGCAGACCGCGCGCAGCGCGATGGGCGGCTCGTATCAGCAGGAAGTCGACCTGCACACGCTGTTCAAGGACGTCGCCGGCGCCTTCATCGAGACCGTGAACGTCCCCGAGCAGCTGCCGAACGTGCTGGACCGCGCGATCCGTACCGCGCTCGACGAGCGTGCACCCACCGCCTTGATCATCCCCTCGGATGTGCAGGAACTCGAATACAGCGCCCCGACGCACGCGTTCAAGATGGTCCCCTCGAGCCTGGGCGTCGAGTGGCCGGCGATCACCCCGGAGGACGCTGCGGTGCGCCGCGCCGCCGACGTGCTCAACGCCGGGGAGAAGGTCGCGATCCTCGCTGGAGCCGGAGCACGCGGCGCCCGCGAGGAGGTCATGCGCGTGGCTGAGTTGCTGCAGGCCGGCGTGGCGAAGCCGTTGCTCGGCAAAGACGTGCTCTCGGACGAGCTGCCGTACGTCACCGGTTCGATCGGGCTGCTCGGCACCCGTCCGAGCTACGACATGATGAAGGACTGCGACACGCTGCTGATCGTCGGCTCTGGCTTCCCCTACACCCAGTTCATGCCGGAGTTCGGGCAGGCGCGTGCCGTGCAGATCGACATCGACGCGAAGTTCATCGGGCTGCGCTACCCGAACGAGGTCAACCTCGTCGGCGACTCCGCGGCCACCCTCAGGGCTCTGATCCCGCTGCTCGAACAGAAGCAGGCGGGCAAGTGGCGCGAGCAGATCGAGTCGAACGTCGCCCGCTGGTGGCAGACCATGGAGGCCGAGGCCATGGTCGACGCCGACCCGGTCAATCCGATGCGGCTGTTCCACGAGCTGTCCACCCGGCTGCCGGATGACGCGATCGTCGCCGCCGACTCCGGTTCGGCCGCCAACTGGTACGCCCGGCACCTGCGCTTCCGCGGACACATGCGCGGTTCGCTCTCCGGCACGCTCGCGACGATGGGCCCGGGCGTTCCGTACGGCATCGGCGCCAAGTTCGCCTGCCCGGACCGGCCCGCGATCGCGCTCGTCGGCGACGGCGCGATGCAGATGAACGGCATGGCAGAGCTGATCACCATCAAGAGGTACTGGCCGGAGTGGGCGGACCCGCGGCTGGTGGTCGCGGTGCTGCACAACGACGATCTGAACCAGGTGACCTGGGAGATGCGGGCGATGAGCGGGGCGCCGAAGTTCACCGAGTCGCAGACCCTGCCGGACGTGGATTACGCCGCCTTCGCCGCGAGCCTCGGCCTGATCGCGATCTCGGCGGACAAGCCGGATCAGCTGGGCCCGGCCTGGGACCGGGCCCTGGCCGCGGACCGGCCTTGCGTGCTGGACGTGCGCTGCGACCCGAACGTCCCGCCGATCCCGCCGCACGCCACCTTCGAGCAGGCCAAGGACACCGCCACGGCCCTGATCAAGGGCGACGAGGACGCCGTCGGCGTGGTGAAGCAGGGCCTGAAGACGAAGCTGCAGGAGTTCCTGCCGCACCGGGACGGCTCGAATCGTTGAGAACACACGCCGAATACCCCTTGCACGTCCTGCGCGACTACGCGCTGCTCGCCGACGGGGAGCGGGGGATCCTCGTCGGTCCGCGCGGCGAACACGCGTGGATGTGCGCTCCCGCGTGGGACTCGGAGGCGGTGTTCGGCACTCTCATCGGCGGTGGCGGACTCTACGCCGTAACCCCGGTCGAGACGCCGTTCGTGTGGGGCGGCTACTACGGGGACGCGACGCTGATCTGGCACAACCGGTGGGTCACGGGATCCCGCATCATCGAGTGCCGGGAAGCGCTCAGGATGCCTGCCGACCCGCACACGGCGGTGGTGCTGCGCAGGATTGAGGCGATAGACGGGGACGCCAGAGTCCGCGCGCTGCTGGACCCGCGCGCAGGGTTCGGGCGCCATCGGCTCTCCCGTCTGCGGCGCCGCGACGGGGTCTGGGCCGGTCGCTGCGGCGAACTCTACGTGCGCTGGTCCGGGGCACCGGACGCCGTTGAATTCGATGGCGGTGGCCTCGAAGCGCTGATCGACGTGCCCGAGGGCGGCCATCACGACCTCGTGCTGGAGATCTCCGACCAGCCGATGCACGGCGACCCGACGTCGCCGGGCACGCTCTGGCAGTCGACCGAGCAGGCGTGGTCCGAGGCGGTCCCTCCGATCGAGGGCACGGTCGCCGACCGCGACGCCCGGCACGCCTACGCCGTGCTGTGCGGCCTGACGTCGCGTCAGGGCGGGATGGTCGCGGGCGCGACGACGTGCCTGCCGGAGCGCGCCGAAGCCGGGCGCAACTACGACTACCGATTCGCCTGGATCCGCGACCAGTCCTACGCCGGCCAGGCCGTCGCCGCGCTCGGCCCGCACGCCGCCCTGCTCACCGGCGCGGTGGACTTCGTCGCCGACCGGCTCGCCGAGGACGGTCCGCGGCTGCGGCCCGCCTACACGGTGCGCGGCGGGCCCGTCCCCGCGGAGGCGCCGGTGGACCTGCCCGGATACCCGGGCGCCGCCCCGGTCACCGGCAACAACGCGCACGGCCAGTTCCAGCTCGACGCGTTCGGCGAGGCGCTGCTGCTGTTCGCCGCCGCGGCCGGGCACGACCGGCTCGATGCGCGGCACTGGAAGGCCGTCGAGGCCGCGGCCAATGCGATCTCCGAGCGCGGCGCCGAGCCGGACTCCGGCATCTGGGAACTCGACGAGCAGCGCTGGACGCACTCGCGGCTGATCTGTGTCGCCGGTCTGCGCGCGGTGAGCCGGTACGCACCACGTGGCCAGGCGGCACGCTGGAGCACGCTCGCCGACGCGATGCTCGCCGAGGCGGATGCGGACTGCCTGCACTCCAGCGGCCGTTGGCAGCGTTCGCCGAAGGACGAACGGATCGACGCCGCGTTGGTGCTGCCCGCCGTGCGCGGTGGCGTACCCGCCGACGACCCGCGCACGCGCGCCACGCTCGAGGCCGTACTCGGCGAACTGTCCCAGGACGAGTTCGTCTACCGGTTCCGGCTCGGCGGCCGCCCGCTCGGCGAGGGCGAGGGCGCCTTCCTGCTCTGCGGCTTCGCCACGAGCCTCGCCCTGCACCAGCAGGGCGACCTGGTCCGGGCGAGCCGCTGGTTCGAACGCTCCCGCTCGGCCTGCGGCTCACCCGGCCTGCTGGCCGAGGAGTACGACGTCGAACAGCGCCAGCTCCGCGGCAACCTGCCGCAGGCCTTCGTGCACGCCGTGCTCCTGGAGGCGGCCGCGAGGCTGGCAAGGCCGCCGTCCGCGATGATCGGAGGAACCGATGAAGAACACTGAGACGGCCGCGGTGCACGGCGTCGACCGGCTGCTGCGTAACGTGCGCACCGGCCGCTTCGAGAGATCCCTGTCCGCACTCACCGCCGCCGGGGCGCTGGTGACCGCGGCCGAGATCTACTTCGAACACGACTCGGCGAGCTTCGGCAACAAGATGATGTGGGTGCCGGTCGCCCTCGGCCCGGTGGGCGCGGCGGCCGGGGTCGCCGGTTTCTTCAGCCGCCGGATGGCCAAGACCATGCTGCCGATCACCTCGGCGGCGATCGTCGCCAACGGATTGCAGGGCACTTATCTGCACGCCCGCGGCATCGCGCAGAAGCCCGGCGGCTGGTCGAACGCCCGCTACAACATGGAGACGGGCCCGCCGCTGTTCGCCCCGCTGCTGGTCACCATGGTCGGCGGCATGGGGCTGCTCGCCTCCGTGCTGCGCCGGGAGGACTGATGGGGCGGTACGGCCGCTTCCCCGGATTCGACGCCGCGGCGCAGTGGCGGCACTGGGACCCGGCGACCGCCGGCTCGGTCCTCGCCAGGCTCGGGCCGCCTCAGCCCATCCGCTTCTTCACCCCCGAGGAGCACGCGACGGCCGACGCGCTGTGCGAACGGTTGCTGGCGCTCGAGCCGGACCGACCCGTCCCCGTCGTGGCGATGATCGACGCCCGGCTCGCCGAGCAGGAGACCGACGGCTGGCGCTACGCCGACATGCCGGAGGACGGACAGGCCTGGCGGCTCTCGCTCGCCGCGCTCAAGGCCGACGCCGTGGACTGTTTCCAGCGCCCGTTCGCCGCCCTGACCGCCGACCGGCGCGACCGGCTCATCGGCCGGGTCCGCGAGCTGGATTCGACGCCGTGGCACGATCTTCCGGCCGGACACGTGTGGAGCCTGTGGACCAGGTACGCGTGCACCGCGTTCTACTCCCATCCCTTCGCCTGGAACGAGATCGGGTTCCCGGGACCGGCCTATCCGCGCGGCTATAAGAATCTCGGCGTCGACGCGCGCGAACCATACGAGGTCGAAGACGAGGGGAAATCGTGAGTTCGGTACGCGAGCGCAACGCCTCCGCGTGGCTGCTGCCCAACGACGGCACCCGCACGAACCATCAGTTGCGCAGGGACATGCGCCGTTTCGACGACAACGACGAGGTCGACGCGGTGATCGTCGGCTGCGGCGCGGGAGGGTCCGTGCTGCTGCAGCGGTTGGCGCGCGCCGGTTGGCGGGTGGTCGGCCTCGACGCGGGACCCTTCTGGGACCCGGACACCGACTGGGTCAGCGACGAGGCCGGCTCGCACCACCTGTACTGGACTGATCCACGGGTCATCTCCGGCGCCGACCCCGTGCCGCTCGGCTCGAACAACTCCGGGCGCGGCGTGGGCGGCTCGATGGTGCACTTCGCCGGCTACGTCCCGCGATTCCACCCCAGCGATTTCAGGACCCTGAGCCAGGACGGCGTCGGCGCCGACTGGCCGATCGCCTACCGCGACCTCAAGCCGTACTACACGGCGATCGAGCAGGAACTGCCGGTCGCGGGCGAACACTGGCCCTGGGGCGATCCGCACGGCTACCCGCATCGGCCGCACCCGGTCGGCGGCAACGGGGAGATCTTCCTGCGGGGCGCGGAAAAGCTCGGGATCACCGCCAAGGTCGGGCCGGTCGCCATCCCCAACGGCCGCTTCGGAAACCGCCCGCACTGCGTATACCGCGGCTTCTGCCTCCAGGGCTGCAAGGTCAACGCGAAGGCCTCGCCGCTGATCACGCACGTGCCCGACGCACTCGCGCACGGCGCTGAGATCCGCGCCGACAGCATGGTCGCGCACATCGACGTGGACGAACACACCGGCCTCGCGACCGGCGTGCACTACATCCGGAACGGTCTGCAGCGCTTTCAACGCGCCCGCGTCGTCATCGTCGCCGGATACTCGATCGAGACCCCGAGGCTCCTGCTCAACTCTGCGTCGAGACGCTTCCCCGACGGGCTGTGCAACGACTTCGACCAGGTCGGCCGGTACGTGATGGTGCAAGGCGCGCCGCAGACCGCGGGCCGGTTCGATTCCGAGATCCGGATGTACAAGGCCCCGCCGCCCGAGGTGAGCACCGAAGAGTTCTACGAGACCGACCCGGCCAAGCCCTACCACCGCGGGTTCGCCATCCAGACCGTCTCGCCGCTGCCGATCACCTGGGCCGAACACGTCGCCGCCCAAGGCCACTGGGGTGCGGACCTGCGGCGGATGATGAGCGACTACGTGCACTGGTCCTGCCTCGGCGCGCTGTGCGAACTCCTGCCGCAGCCGGAGAACCGCGTCACCCTGGCGCAGGAGACCGATCGGCACGGTCTGCCGGTGGCGAACATGGCCTACAGCCGCTGCGCGAACGACAGGGCTCTGATGAGCGCCGCGCGCGGCGTGATGGAGGACCTGCTGCGCGCGGCCGGAGCGGACGAGGTCATGACGATCGAGCGGTACGCACACCTGGTCGGCGGCGCCCGGATGGCCGCGGATGAGCGGCACGGAGTCGTGGACGCGGACTCCCGCAGCTTCGCCGTTCCGAACCTCTACATCGCCGACGGCAGCGTGCTGCCCACCCAGGGCTCTGCCAACCCGGCACTCACCATCATGGCGCTGGCGGCCCGGGCGGCGGACCGGCTGAGCGCGTGAGCCGCGGGACGCCGGCGCCCAGCGGCTACACCCCGGGATCGGGGCGGACCGGAGGCAGGCCGCCGGCCCGCGCCGCCTCGAGTTGCGCGGCGGCGGCGAGTCCGTAGAAGAGCGCGATCGCGGTGAGGTTGGCCCAGACCATCAGGGCCATGATGGCGGTGAGGGGGAAGCATCCAGTTCGGCCACGGAGGGCCGCGGCCGGTGCACGAGAAATGTGGTGACCAGGAACACCGCGAAGGAGCTCTCCACCGCCAGCACGAGCAGCCCCACCGCGACAGCGGCCGGCACGGCGACCGGCACCGCGACGGCCAGTCGCGGGCTCAGGCCTCTGACGGCGGTACCACGGCCCGGTGTAGCGGCGTGAAGATTCGGCATGGTCTCGGTATCACCGCGACATGCGGATCGACACGTGCGCAGGAACTCCTGTCTCGACTTCACGTTCTCGGGCACGATCCTGGGACGTTTGGGGCCGGTTCGACGGGGCATCCGGGCGCGTCGAGCAGGTTGCGGGAGGATTGGCACGATGGAACCGGATACCGCATTCCAGCCGCAGTCACCGCGGTTCCGCCACGAGGCGCTCGTCTACGAGGGGACCGAGGACTTCGTGGCCAGGGCGGCCGGCTATGTGCGCGAGGGGCTGGACGCCCAGGAGGCCGTCCTCGTGGCGGTGGTCACCGCGAACGCCCAGGCACTGCGCGGCGAATTGGGACAGGACGCGCGGGAGGTGGAGTTCCTCGACATCAAGAGTCTCGGCCCCAACCCCGCGCGCCTCATCCCCGCCTGGCAGGAGTGGGTAGATCGCAACACGGCGTGGCCCCGGGCCTTCCGCGGGATAGGCGAACAGATCTGGGCGGGCCGCAGCCCGATCGAGATCCGCGAATGCCAGACCCACGAGCACCTGCTGAACGCGGCGTTCGACGCGGGACCTGCGTGGTCGCTGCTGTGCCCGTACGACGCTCGGCGGCTTCCCGCCGAGGTGGTCGAGCACGTGTCCGGATCCCATCCCATCGTGTTGGGCGGGTCCGACGGCGATCCCAGTCAGCGGCTCGCCTACGATGCGAAGGCCGCGGAGCGTGCGTTCACCGCGCCACTTTCCGACCTGAGAGCTCCGTTGGCGCAGCTCCCGTTCGCTCTCGCGGACCTGGGCCGACTGCGCTCGCTGATCCGCGGGCTGGCGCCGCGCCTTGGGCTGAGGGGTCGGCGCCTCGCGGATTTCCTCCTGGTCGCGGACGAGCTGGCGTCGAACAGCATTCGCCACGGCGGCGGCAAGGGCCGGTTACTTGTGTGGCGCGACGGCGCGCACGCGATATGCGAGGTGCGCGACAACGGTCTCATCGCCGACCCGCTCGTCGGTCGGCGCCGACCGGACGTCCGGACCCGGGACGGCGGTGCGGGCCTGTGGACCGCGAATCAAATCTCCGACCTGCTGCTGATCCATTCGACCCCGAGTTCGGGCACCACGGTCCGCGCCTACGTCGATGTCGGTGCCGCGGACGACGGTTGGCGGGTGCCGGATGACTTCAGGCCCTGAGCGCGGCCGCCACGTCGGGGAACGTGGAGAGTACCGTGCGGGCCCCGGAGAGTTCGAGCACGCGGTCCACGGACGGCGAGAGGGCGGCCAGTCGCAGCGCGAACCCCCGAGCGCGGGCCGCCCGGTCGGCTTCGACCAGGGTGCGCAGTCCGGCGGAGTCGCAGAAGTCAAGACCGCGCAGGTCGAGGACGACCACGCCGAGTTCGACCCGCTTGAGTAGCGCCTCACGCAGCGCTTCCGCCGAGGCGAGGTCGAGCTCACCGACCGTCGTGATGACCGTCGTCGCGCTCTCGTCGTCGTGTGCCACGCGTATGTCCAGGCGGGTAGGTTCAGACATCACAGGAGTTTCCTTCCGGCCTGCGGCATGGACGTTCTCAGCTGACACTACTCGCGTCAGGTCGGTATGGCACGATTCTGGTTCGCGTCCACCACGGCACTATCCGGTCCGGCCTCCGACTGAGCACCGTGATCGTCGATCCAGGCGTCCACTCGCAGCCACTGCGCCTCCAGCCACCTCTCGCGATCGGCGGCGTCCGTCGGCACTTCGTCGACGCGGCTGGACCACCAGTCCAGCTCGACCGGCCGTTCCAGCGGAACGGCGCGCCACGCGTCGCGCGCGGACTCGATCGCGTCGAGCCCCGTGTGGGCGACGAACACGAGGTGTGTGCCCGGCGGGGCAGCATCCACGGCCGCGAATAGGCCGCAGCCGCGCGCCGGCAGGACGTGTTCGAGGGCGCGCGCCGACGGCAGCAAGCGACGTGCATCCCTGCGGCGTCGACGCAGCCGCTCGATCAGGCGTGCGCGGCGCAAGACAGTGAAGTTGCGGCCCTCGGGAAAGATGACGACCGCATCCCGCGGCCCGAGTGTGCGGGCCAGTCCGGCGATCTCGTCGGTCGAGCGCTGCCGTTGATCGCTCTCGAACCCGACGAAGCAGTTCGGCGTATGGCTGAGAAGCGCGTCGATGAGCGGATCCAGAGCCAGCGCGCGGCTGAGTACGACCCTGGGGCGCCGCCCGGCGACCACCATCAGGGCGTAAACGAGCAGGAACGAATCTCCCGGCCCTGCGTGCCTGCTCGCCACGATCAGCGGGCCGTCGGGCACGTCATGCCCGCGATCGGGCGGTGTGAGGCGAAGCCCGAACCAACGCTCCGCAGCAGAGTGCAGGCGCCCGAGCAGGCGTTGAAGAAGCAGGTAGTGCTCGTCCAGGAGCCGGGCCGGATCACCTGCCACGTCCGCTCGGGCGAGTGGCCCTCGAAGCCGTAGGACCTGCCACAATCCCGCGATCTCGGCAGCCAGATAGACGGTGGTGAAGGCGGCGAATCGGGCGGATCGGCCACGGCCACCCGGGCGTAGCGAGAGCAGCACGCCCAGAAGGAATGCCACGGGAAGCACCACGAGCCCGGCAAGCAGGAAGACGCCGAGCAGGCACAGGCCCATCAACCTGCGAAGCGCCGTGTGCCGCACGAGAAACCGGATCGTGCTTGTCATCAAGCCATCGCCTCGAGATACGCCGCGCAAGCCTCGTAGGCGAGCCGGATCCGATCCTTGGCCCGGCCGTAGGCGCGATAGTTCAGGTATCGGCCCCAGTCGGCGGGCGACGGCGCGGGAGTCCCCGCGGGCAGCAAGTGCACGGCCACGCTGTCGGGCAGATCGGCGAGCGCGCGGTGCAGACGGTGTCTCCGGGAGATCTCGAAGGCCACGGCCGCCACCTGCCAGGGCTGGCGGGGCACGGCCAGGGGATGTTCGACCCGGCCGCCGTGCAGGATGAAGATCCGATCGGCTCCGAGCTCGACGGCGCGGCCCACCGGGACGCTGTCGACCAGCCCTCCGTCGAGGAAGTGCTCGCCCCGGTACGCGATCGGCGGTAGCAGACCCGGCACGGCGCTGGACGCGAGCACCGCGGTCACGATCGAACCGCTGCTGAACCACACTTCGGCCGCGCGCTCGATCGATGCGGCGACGCACTCGAAGCGCACCGGCATCTGCTCGATCGGGCCGTCGCCGACCGCGTCCTGAAGCAGCCGACGCAGCGGTTCGTTGGAGTGGATGTGCGTCCGGGTGCGCAACGCCGTGCCCACGCGCGTCATCAGCGATCCCTCGAAGACTCCGCTCGCCTCCAGACCCGACCAGACGGCCTCGAGGCGTTTCACACGCGCCGGGCCGGGCTCCGCGGCGTACACCGCGCCGTTGACGGCCCCCACCGAGGTGCCCACGATGAGGTCGGGTTCGATGCCCGCCTCCACCAGCGCCCGAAGCATGCCGACCTCACTGGCGCCCTCCGGTCCTCCACCACCGAGCACGAACGCGGTCACTGGTGCTGTCATGGGTGCGCGGGTAACCGTTCTCGCCTCGGATACGCACTCGCCCGGCTGCTCACCGTTTGAGGGCGGCCTCCACACTCGGGAAGACGTCGAGGACTTCGTCGGCCTTGGTCAGCTCCAGGAGCTGTTCCACCGGCGCGGCGAGCGCGGCGAGCCGGAACGTCGCGCCGTGCGATCGTGCTTTACGGTCCGCCTCTACCAGGACGCGCAGGCCGCTGGAGTCGCAGAACCCGACTTCAGCGAGGTCGAGCACAGTCGTCCCATGCTCGACCGCCGACAGCAGTTCTCCGCGCAGGGAGTCCGCCGACGTAAGGTCGATATCCCCCTCGACCGCCAGCACGGTCTCGCCGCCGGACCCGCGAATCGCCTTCACCGTCAGCGCCGGATTGTTCTCAGTCACCGCTCCAGCCCTTCGTCGCGTAGGTCCGAGCTGCTCCCCACGCTATCAGGGGGCCCGACCCGCATACCCGAGGACTTGAGGGCGTGAACGTAGCGGTGACCACCTCGCGAACCCCTCAGTCGGAAAACGGGGCCAATCCGCCGACTGCGTGACGCATGAAGGCGGCCATGGCACGATTCGCGCTGGTCAGGGCCGAGGGCCGGCGCGAAAGCCCGGCCCGCGGGGTGCGCCGAACAGGCTCCCGCGCGGACCCGCCGCTGGTCGCGCCGTCGCGTAGCATTGCTGTGCGGCGACGACTCGCGAGAGCCAGGGCTGGACGCCGACCTTCAGGCCGGACACAAGGCCGGGTCCACATCTAGTAGGAGCTGGTTGATGCAGCGCAGGACCCCGCCGACGGGTGGGCAGGATGCTCGAAGCCTGCCAGAGGGGGACCACATTCGGCTGCTGCGCAGTGTCGTCGACACCGCGTTCGAACCCGCGCTCCTCGTCCGCGCCGCGGACGGCGCCGCCGATCTCGATACCGGGCTCGTGGTGCTCGCGTCGAACATCGCCGCGGCCGACCTGCTCGCTCCCGGTCCCGACGGCCGCCGCCTGCCCGGCCGTGCCCTCGCCGAGCTGATTCCGTGGGCAGGCGCTTCGGGTCTGCTCGAAGCCCTGGAGGAGGTCGTGCAGACGGGCACGCCGCTGCGCATCCACGAACACGCCTATGAGGAGGCCTCCGAGCCGGGCGGGCGGGTGCGCCCGCGCAGCATCTCGGTCGGTGCCCTGCGCATCGAGCCCGGGCTGCTGCTGGTCACCCTGCGCCCCAACCGCGGAACCACCGGGACCGACCCGGCGTGGGAGGAGGAGGTGTACCGCCTCGCCGGCACCGGGCCGTGGGAGTGGGACGTGCGCGGCGATGCGATCCATTGGTACGCCCAGGCCCTGGCCGTGCTCGGCTCGACCGTCACTCCGGGCCCGCTGCCCGTCGACCGGCCTCCTTACCAGGTCCACCACGAGGACGCCGCGGAGCACGAGGCGTTCCTGCGCTCACTGATCGCCGAGGCGCGCCCCACCCATGTGGAAGTGCGCGTGCTCCAGGCGAACGGCGCCATGCGGCACATCCGGTTCGGCGGCGATCCGATCGCGGACGAGGACGGCCGCGTAATGCGGGTCTACGGCAGCGTGCAGGATGTGACGGTGCGTCGGCGCACGCAGACGGCGTTGGAGATCGCCCAGGTGCAGCTCGCGGCCCGGCGTACCCGCGCGGATTCGGAACGGCAGTTGGCCGGCCTGCTCCAGCAGGTCATCATGCCCACGGGCCCGGTACCCGAAAGCGTTCCGGGCATCGAGGTGGCCGCGCGGTACCGCCCGGCCAGCGCCGCGGCCGGGGTCGGCGGCGACTGGTACGGCGTCACTCCGCTGGCCGAGGGCAAGGTGCTGCTGTACATCGGAGACGTGGCCGGGCATGGATTCCCCGCGGCCACGGCGATGGCCAGGCTCTATCACGCACTGCAGGGATTGGCGGTAACCGGCGCCGGCAGCGCCGGCCTGCTCCACTGGCTCAATAGTCTGACTTGTGAGCTTTCGGAGTTCACCCTCGCGAGCGCTTGCTGCGCGGTGTACGACCCCGAGCGTCGGCGCCTGGCCCTGGCGAACGCGGGGCATCCGAGTCCGGTCTTCGTGCGCGGGGGCGAAGCCGAGGCGGTGGCCAAGCCCGCCGGCGGCATGCTCGGGCTGGATCCGGCCGCGCGGTACGAGGAAGTGGACATCGAGATCGAGCCGGGCGACCTGCTGCTGCTGTACACCGACGGTCTGATAGAGCGCCGCCGTGCTCCGCAGGAGGGCACTCCGCTCTTGATGCGGCTGGCGGCCGCGACCCCCGAGAGCCTCGAGGAATACGCGGACTGCATCCTCGGCAACGCGCGCTCGGACACCGACGACGACGCGTGCCTGCTGGTCGTCCGCTTCCTCTGACGGCCCTGGGCTCTCAGCTCTCGCTCCAGCGGTCTAGATCAGACTTCTGATCAAGCCGAGCATGTGCTCGACCTCGACCGGCTTGGTCACGTACTCGGTGAGACCGGCCGCGAGACTGCGCTCGCGGTCCGAGGCCCCGCTGCGGGCGGTGACGGCGATGATGGGCAGAGTGCTGAAGGCGGCGCGTTCGCGGATCCTGGCGGTGGTGGCGTACCCGTCGAGGCCGGGCATCATCAGGTCCATCAACACCAGGCTGACGTCCTGCGTATGGTCGAGGATCTCGATCGCCGCGTATCCGCTGTCCGCGGTCAGGGCCGTGAGGCCGTACAGCTCCAGGGCGCTGACCATGGCGAACACGTTGCGCACGTCGTCGTCCACGACGAGCACCTTCTCGCCCTCGAACCGCTGGAGTCCGTAGCCGGGATCGGGCTGCTGCACGGACAGCTCGTCCGCCCCCGAAGCCTTGGTGAGCCAGTGCAGCGTCAGCCGTTCCGAGGCCTGTCCGATGGAGCGCACGACCTCGGAACCGTCCCGGCCCCGCGCCGCCGCGGCCGCCCGATCCGCGGACGCGTGATCGCCTTCCGGGGCGAAATACACCATCGGCGCGTCCGGGACCGCCGCCTCAAGCGCTCGGGCGGCCGAGAGCAGCGGTTCGAGCGGCGATCGGGCGTCGAAGAGCGCGCAAACGATGTCGTGTCCCGCGAGCGCCGTGCGTACGTCCTCGTCGGAGCGGATCCGCAGGATGACGGCGCGCTCCCAGGCGCCGCCGAGGCCGTGCACGGCAGCCTTGGCCGCCTCGCCCATGGCACCGAGCGTCTCCGCCGCCGAGACGTCTTCGAAGACCGCGATGGCCGAGGACCTGGTCCCGACCACTGTCACTCGGCCGTGCGTCGCCGAGGCGGCGGCCGTCGCGTCCTCGCGCTGAGCGCCCCCGGTGCCCGCCTGCTGCGCCAGTCGGCGCTCGAGCAGCGCCGAGCGCTCCACGATCGCGTTGAACAGTCGGCACAGCTCGGCGTCTCGACCGCTCTCGCCGGGGGCGATCGGAGCGCGCGCCGAGGCCTCCCCGCCTTGGTAGGCGCGCATCGCTCGGAGCAACGCGTCGAGGCGTGCGTTGTCGGCGCTGTCTTCCGGGGCACCGCTCACCGTGGTTCCTCCCGGCCGAAGTCCTGTCCGAGGGCTACACCAGTGAAGTTACCAGGCCCCCGGCGGATCCGGGATTCATCATCCGCCGCAATCGGGGTACCGGGCCATGCATGGCCACGGTGATGCGCGAGACGGAACGAAAGTACGAAGCTCCTCCGGGTGCGCGGCTGCCTGACCTGCGGAGTCTTCCGGGTGTCGCCGCGCAGTCCGAGGCCGACGAGGTGCGCCTGGAGGCGACGTATTACGACACCGCGTCCTATGACCTGGCGCGGGCCGGGATCACGCTGCGGCACCGCGTCGGCGGGCACGATGCGGGCTGGCACTTGAAGATCCCCGCCGGGGACGCCGAGACGCGCACCGAGCTTCGCCTGGCGAGTGACGCCGAGATGCCGACGGAATTCACCGACCTGCTCACCGGACGATTGCGCGGCCGCACACCGCGCGCGGTGGCGACGATCACCACCCGCCGCCGCGCCAGCACGCTCGTCGACGTGACCGGTGATCCGCTCGCCGAGGTCGCGCTCGACTCGGTGACCGCCGAGGCGCTCGGCGGCACCGCGGTGCTGACCCGCTGGACCGAGATCGAGGTGGAGCTGGCCGAGGGCGTCGAGGACGGCGGCGAACTGCTCAAGGCCGCCGACCGGACGCTACGTCGCAGCGGACTGAGACGCTCGACGTATCGGATGAAGCTCGAGGCCGCGCTCAGTGCCTCGGACCCGCGGATATTCGCAGGCCCGCGGCCGTCGTCGCGCAAGCCGGCCAGCGCGGGCGAGGTCGTGCGCGCCTACTTCCGCGAGCAGTTCGAGGAACTGCTCTCCTGGGACGTGCAGGTGCGCCGCGCCCAGCCCGACGCCATCCACCAGATGCGCGTCGCGGCGCGCAGGATGCGCTCGGCGCTGCGGGAGTTCCGCCCCTTGTTCACGTCGCAGAACACGAACCTCGAGAGCGAGCTGCGCTGGCTCGGCCGCGAGCTGTCCGGCGCCCGCGACGAGGAGGTGCTGCGCGACCTGCTCCTCGACGAACTCGCGCGGATCCCCGCCGAGTCCGTCCTCGGGCCGGTCAGGGCACGGGTCGGCGGAAACTTCGCGTCGCGTCTGGCCGAGGGCGAGCGCCACGTGGCGGACGTCCTGCGCTCTCGCCGCTACATCGAACTGCTGGAGGCTCTCGATGCGTTCGCGGCCGACACGCCGCTGAACGCCGACGCCGATCGACGCGCGACCGGCGCGTTGCCCAGCCTGGTCCGGCATTCGCAGCGCCGGGTCAAGCGCAGGATGCGAGCCGCACGGCATGCGTCCGGCGAAGCGCACGGCACCGCCCTACACGACGTGCGCAAGGCCGCGAAGCGCGCACGCTACGCCGCCGAAGTCGCGTCGCTCGCGTCCGGCAAGAAGGCCAGGAAGTCGGCGAAGGCGCTCAAGAAGTTGGCATCGACCCTAGGCGAGCACCACGACTCCGTCATCGCCGCGGGTGAACTGCGCGGCCTGGCAACCCGTGCGAATTCCGAGGGCGAGACGTCCTACACCTACGGCGTATTGCACGAGCGCATGAACGAACGCGCCCGCCGCTTCGCCGAGCGCGCGGAGGACCTCTGGAGCCGCGCCGACCGCCGCAAACGCACAGCCTGGATGAAATAGAAAATAAGAAAGGCAAGGAGAACTCTCCTCGCCACTCTTAATGTATAGCGTACTGGGGGCCTTGCGGCAAGGCCCGGGTCGTGGCGCAGAATCGTCGATCGAAGCCATAACCTACGGGAACGGGGCGCAATGTGCGTGGGTTGAAATCCATTGCAGTGCGACGGAACAGGGCTGCCTTGGAGGTATCGCAATGATCGAGCAGTACGTGTTGGGCCTTCAAGAGATTGACGAGACGCAGCTCGCGGTCGTCGGCGGCAAGGGCGCGCACCTGGGCGGGCTGTCGCGGATCGAGGGCATCCGCGTGCCGGCCGGCTTTTGTATCACGACGGACGCCTTCCGGCGGATGATGGCGCAAGCGCCGTCGATCGACGATCAACTGGACCGGCTGTCGCACCTCGACCCGGACGACCAGGAAGCGATCCGCGCGCTCAGCGCGGAGATCCGCCAGACACTCGAAGGGGTCATGATCCCCGAGGATGTGGCTGTCGCGGTCACCGACGCGCTCGCAGGGCTCGGCGATCAAGCTGCCTACGCCGTCCGATCCAGCGCGACGGCGGAAGACCTGCCGACGGCCTCTTTCGCCGGCCAGCAGGACACGTACCTCAACGTCGCGGGGCCGGCCGCGATCCTCCAGCACGTCAGCCGGTGCTGGGCGTCGCTGTTCACCGAGCGGGCCGTGACCTACCGCCTGCGGAACGGCGTCGACCACCGTACGGTCCACATGGCCGTGGTCGTGCAGCGCATGGTCTTCCCGGATGCGTCGGGCATTCTGTTCACGGCCGACCCCATCACGGGCAACCGGAAGGTCGCCGCCGTGGACGCCGGCTTCGGTCTGGGCGAGGCCCTGGTCTCCGGCCTGGTGAACCCGGACGTCTTCAAGGTCCGGGACGGCGAAGTCGTCGCCAAGGCGATCGCCGCCAAGCGGCGTGCCATCAGTGCCCTGCCGACGGGCGGAACGCAGGAAGTGGCGATCGACCCGCACCGGCACGAACAGCCTGCGCTGACGGATGCTCAGGTCGTTCGGCTCGTGCAACTCGGGCGACGGATCGAAGCACATTTCGGCCGACCGCAGGACATCGAATGGTGTCTGGCCGACGATGAATTCCAGATCGTCCAGAGCCGACCGATCACGACGCTGTTTCCCATCCCCGAGACCGGCGACGCGGAGAACCGCGTCTACCTCTCCGTCGGCCACCAGCAGATGATGACCGACGCCATGAAGCCGCTGGGCATCTCCGTATGGCAGCTCACGGCTATGGCGCCGATGCACGAGGCCGGCGGGCGGCTGTTCGTCGACGCCACCCGGCAACTGGCCTCGCCCGCGGGCCGCGCCGGCTTCCTGGACCTCATCGGGAGGGGTGACCCGCTGACCAGGGACGCAGTGGAGACCGTCCTCGAGCGCGGCGACTTCATCCCGACGGTCCCGGACACGCCCGGAGGGCCGCCGCCGACCCGCGGCGCGTCCGCCGCGGTCGAGACCGATCCGTCCATCGTCGCCGGGCTGATCGAGCGCAGCGAGGCGTCCATCGCCACCCTGCGCCGCGAGATCCGAACGAAAACCGGACCGGCGCTGTTCGACTTCCTGCTGGAGGCCTTCGCCGAGCACAAGCGGGTCCTGACCGATCCGCTGAACCTCCCGGCGATCATGGCGGGGATGAAAGCCACGTGGTGGCTCAACGACAAGCTGCAGGAGTGGCTGGGCGAGAAGAACGCGGCCGACACGCTCACGCTGTCCGCCCCGGACAACGTCACGTCGGAGATGGGGCTGGCGCTGCTCGACGTCGCCGACGTGATCCGCCCGTACCCGGAGGTCGTGGCCTTCCTGCAGGGCGTCGAGAACGAAGACTTCCTGGACGAGCTGCCGAAGCTCCCGGGCGGAACCGAGGCGCGCGACGCCATCGATGCCTACCTCGACCGTTACGGCATGCGCTGCGTCGGCGAGATCGACATCACGAGGCCGCGTTGGCGCGAGCGCCCCACCACGCTCGTGCCCGTGATCCTCGACAACGTCAGGAACTTCGAGCCGGGCGCGGCCGAGCGGCGTTTCGAGCACGGACGGCAGGAGGCGCAGAAGAAGGAACGCGAGGTGCTGACCCGCTTGCGGGCCCTGTCTGACGGTGAGCAGAAGGCCGACGAGACCAAGCGGATGATCGACCAGGTCCGCGCCTTCATCGGCTACCGGGAGTACCCGAAGTACAACATCATCAGCCGCTACTTCGTCTATAAGCAGGCCCTGATGGAGGAGGCCGAGCGCCTCGTCCAAGCCGACGTGCTCCCGGAGAAGGAAGACATCTTCTACCTCACGTTCCCGGAGCTCCACGACGTAGCGCGCACGAACCAGGCGGACCATCGGATCATCCAAGAGCGCAAGGACGCGTTCCAGTCCTACCACGCGCTCACCCCGCCCCGGGTGCTCACATCGGACGGCGAGGCCCTCGCCGGAGCGTACCGGCGCGACGACGTGCCGCCCGGAGCCCTGATCGGCCTACCGGTCTCCGCCGGGACGATCGAAGGCAGGGCGCGCGTCATCCTCGACATGGCGCAGGCCGATCTCGAAGCTGGCGACATCCTGGTCACGGCCCACACGGACCCCAGCTGGTCACCCCTGTTCGTCGGAATCGCGGGCCTGGTCACGGAGGTGGGCGGCCTGATGACCCACGGCGCGGTGATCGCCCGGGAGTACGGCTTGCCGGCCGTCGTCGGCGTGATGGACGCCACCCGGCTCATCCGGGACGGGCAGCGCATCCGAGTACACGGAACCGACGGATACATCGAGATCCTGCCCTGACTAACCCCGGCGGCGGATTCCGCGTGGCGTTCAGCGTGACGTGAGATCAGGCCGGGCCGATGAGCCCGGCGATGCGCGCCGCGTCTCCCCAGGACAGGGTGAAACCGGCGCCGCCGTGGCCGTAGCAGGCGAACACCGGCTTGTTGTAGCCGGCCACCGCTTCCACCCGCACGCTAGTGCGCGCCGGACGCAGGCCGACTGCGCGCGAGAGCACGGGCTGGCCTGCTAGCGCGGGAACGAGTGCGAGTGCCCGGCGGAGGATCGCTTGCTCCACCAGAGGATCCACCTGCTCGTCCCACGACCCGCGGTCTCCGGTGCCGCCGCACACGACGTCGTGCTCGCGCGGAACGACGTAGGTCAGACCCTCAGGGTTGTCGTCGTCGGTGACCCATTCGGTCAGGCCCGGATTGGCGAGCCGCACCACCTGGCCCCGGATCGGGTACGTCTCGTCGTCATCGCCGAGAAGCGCGGCGGACCGTATCCCGGCGGCCACGACGAGTGCGTCAGGGTTTTCCTGATCCAGCACCTCTCGCAGGTCTCTGACTTCCGCGGTGCTGGTTTTCACGCCTAGGGCCAGCACCGCCGCCTGCAGCCAGCGCAGGTACACGTCGGTCACGGCCACCGGTACCGTGCAGCGCACGCCCGAAGCCCCGGCGCTGGCGACGATGCCCGCGGGGATTTCCGAGGAGTCCAGCCACTCATGCTGCGGCACCGCGCGCGTCCAGGTGGTATCGGTGTCCGCGTGGCGCATCAACACCGTGCCTTGACGCATACGGACTCCAGTGCCCGGCCGGCTCGCCAAATGCTGAAGCCTTCGGTAGGTCACCTGCGCGGAGTCCAGCACCTGCGCGGAACTGTTGACGTCGTGCGGGAACCAGATCGCTGCCGCCACCGCCGACACGCTGCTCGTGGCGTCCCGTGCGGCCACCATCTGTACGCGATGGCCGGCCACGGCCAACTCGTGGGCGATGCTCAGCCCGATCACTCCGGCGCCCACTACCGTCACGTCACCCACGCCGCCCATCGTAACGGCCGTCAAGCTGTGGGGGATGGCGCAGGGACGAGGCCGGCGCAGTTGGTGCGGTACTCCGGTTGTTGGCCGGGACCGGGTGAAGGCGCCGGCTGGCAGGGCTGGCCGAGCCCGAAGTAGTCCTGGTCGATGCTGATCACGACGCCGCCGTAGGTGGCGTTGGCCGCGCCTTGGAACTGGTGCACGCGGTGCGCGGCCCAGTGGCTGGCGGGGTCGGCGCCCGGGTCGCTGTCGGCCTGGCCGTTCCAATTGGCGACGTCGAGTGCGTCGGGCTCGGTCATCTTGCCCCAGCCCGAGACCGCGGCACCGACTGCTCCGGTTTCCGTGCCGTAGACCGCCGCGTGGTAGCCGAGCGTGTGCAGTTCCGTGGTCCAGGCGCCGAGGAATGCTTGGACGGTCGCGGTCTGTGCGGCGGTGTAGTCGCCGCCTTCCATGTCGTAGTAGAGCAGGGCCCCAGTGCCGATTCCGAGAGAAGAGGCCTGGCTCGCTGCGTCCTGGGCGCTGGACGTACCCTGGGCGGTCGCGTTCGTGATCGTGCCAAACGCGATCTGCGGCCCGACGTAGAGCGGCAGTAGGTGCCAGCCGGCGCTGGCTTCGGCGGATACCCAGGATGTGGTGAGGTTCGGTTGGGTGCAGGCACGGCCCGCTCCGCCGATATAGATGCCTATGCCTGCGAACGGCGACGAGCCCCACGCGGTCATCTGGGCGGTGCTCGGTGCCGTGCATGCGTCGAATCCAAGGCCGGTGTAGTACTGCGTCATCGTGGCGACGACGGCCGGGGTGACAGGACCCTGTATGGGCTTGAGGTTCGCTGTGATACGTGCTTCGACGGCCGAGGCCGAGCCACTGTCGCCGGTCGCGGTGGGCGTGGGCACACCGGCGGCGGTCAGCAACGCGACCACGCTCGGCCGGTCGCTGCCGTACGACGCGGTGATCGCGACGCCCGGCAGCGTAGCGGTGATTCGCTGCTCCAACGGGTCATCGCTGGCGCTCGCCGACCGCGCCGCGGATGAGGGCTCGATGACCAGCGCTCCGGTCACCGCCGCGTTGCCCTGGGTCGCGCACTGCTGGTCGGCCGAGGGGCCACCGAGGTACACGACATGTACGTCGAAGCGCACGCAGGTGGACGGATTCGCGGCGAGGTCGACGAGCCGCCATCCGGCTGGGACGGTGAACCTGTGGCCGAGATACGTGACGTATCGGAGCTTGGCCGAGGCTGCACCGGGTATGGCAGACGGCTGACTGCCTTGCGGTGAGGCGGCCGATTCCGGCGCGGTGTTGGTGTTCGTGTTCTGCGTAGACGGAGATGAGCCGGTGCCGGACGTGTCAGGGACTGCGGCAGGCCGTTGATGTGCGGCTTGGGCCGGCTCGTGCCCCGCCGAGCCGACCGTTGCCATAGCTGACCCGGCGCCCGCCAGGAGTAGCAGGCCTCCGACGCCCGCAAACCACAGGCGAGATCGAGATCTGATACGCATGCCTTTCATCCCCCACCGTCACTTGCTCAGAACACTGTGCAAACGCGCGGATCGTAGCAGGGCGAGCCGATGGGTGACCAGGTTTTCACATTCCGAGCCGCTTATAACGTCGCGCGGCTGGTGGACGCGCGCACCACCAGCTCCGGCGGGAACAGTTCGATGGTGGGTTCCTTCGCGGTGCCGGCGAGCTGAGCGAGCATCAGGGCCCCGGCGCGCTGGCCGAGTTCGCTGCTCGGAAGGCGCACGCTGGTCAGCGGTGGGGCGAGGTGCCGGGTCAGCGGGGCGTCGTTGTAGCCGACGATGGACATGTCCTCGGGACAGCGCAGCCCGGCTTCGGCGAGCGCCTCCAGGGCGCCGATGGCCATCAGGTCGTTCTGCGCGAAGATGGCGGTCGGGCGATTGTGGCCGCGCTTGAGCAGCCGCTCGGCCAGTCGTCTGCCTTCTTGGATCGTGGGCTCGACGGCGGTCTCGTCGGAGGAGACGTCGCGGCAGCGGCGCTGCTTGACGACCTTTCCGAAGCCCTCGGTGCGCATGGAGAACGACGAGACGTCATCCGGGCCACGCAGTTGCGCGACAGTGCCGTGCCCGAGGTCGATGAGGTGCTCGGTGGCCAGCATGGCGCCGAGCATGTCGTCGTGGGTGACGGTGTAGTGGCCGGGTTCGTCCACCTTGCGCACGGCCAGCACGACGGGCATGGTCTTGGCGACGGTCGACAGGAACGGGCCGTCGCTCTGGTGCGCGGCGCTGACGATGACGCCGTCGACGCGCCGCGCGATCAGGTGCTCGCAGATCTGCCGGAGGTTGCGCGGGTCCTCGTGGGTCTCGGCGACCAGGGTCATGAAACCGCGGGCGCCGAGCACCTGTTCGAGGCCGCGCAGCAGCGGGGCCAGGAACGGGTTGCCGATGTCGGGAACGACCACGCCCAGAATGCCGGTGAAGCCCTTGCGCAGGCCGCGGGCCAGGGCGTTGACCTGGTAGCCCAAGTCGTCGGCGGCCTGCCGGACGCGTTCTCGTGTCTTGGCGCTGACCATGTACTGGCGGTCGGGGTCGAGCGCGCGCGAGGCGGTGCCGACGTGGACGCCGGCGCGCTCCGCCACGTCCTGCATGGTGACCCCGTTCATGGCGCGATCCTAGCGATGTCGGCGGACGAGAAGGTCATGTCAAGACGGCGCCGCCGGTGGGCGCGAGGACCACGCCGGTCGCGCCGCGCAGGTGTCGCCGCGGGCTGTCGCGCAACTGAAGCTGGCATCAGTAAATGTCAATCGTTTGCAGAATCGCGTTTCCGAAGCGCCGCGTCGGATGGTCGGCCATGGCCACGTCACACTCGGCTGTTTTGCCAGCGTAGCGCCTATTCCTAGGGTAAAGGGGACGCGGGCGGGTCGACCCGGCCCGCCGTGGGCCGGTTTCGGTCGCGGGTCCGGGGGCCTTGACGGGGCACTTGGGCAGTGCCACGTTAACCCTGACTGCAAAGCATTGCATTCGGCCAGGCTGCATTGTCACCTGCGGCGGCGGTCGGCGGTGGCCCGCCGCGTATACAGGGCGCGCAGCGGCCAGGACGTCAAGGGCCATATCAGCATCCCCTGACCCACCGCACCGCGGGAACGGAGTAATTCCTCATGACACAGCCGACCGCCAGGCCGCTGGCCGCACCCGGGCACACCGCGGTGGACTACGAGGAGCGGGTCGACTTCGCGCGCCTGCGCGCCTATCGGCTCGCGCGGGCCAGGGCGGCGCTCGAGGACGGCGAGTGTGGCGCGTTCCTGCTATTCGACTTCTACAACATCCGCTACACCACGCAGACCTGGATCGGCGGCGCGCTGGGCGACAAGATGACGCGCTACGCGCTGCTGACCCGCGACGCGCAGGATCCGTGGCTGTGGGATTTCGGCTCCGCTGTGCGCCACCACCAGCTCTACTCCAACTGGCTCCCGGACGAGAACTGCCGACCCGGCATGCTCGGCATGCGCGGCGCGGTCGCCCCGTCCGCGGGTCTGATGGTCTCGGCCGTCGCCGAGATCGCCGGAATGCTCCGGGACGCCGGCCTCGCGGACGAACCGGTCGGGGCGGACATCGTCGAACCCGCATTCCTGTTCGAGATGCAGCGTCAGGGGCTGCACGTGGTCGACTGCCAGCAGGCGATGCTGGATGCGCGCGTGATCAAGAACGTTGACGAGATCGTGCTGCTGACTCAGGCAGCGGCGATGGTCGACGGCGTCTACGCCGACATCGTCGACGCACTGCGCCCGGGGGTGCGCGAGAACGAGATCGTCGCCCTGGCGAACAAGCGCCTCTACGAGATGGGCTCGGACCAGGTCGAGGCGGTCAACGCGATCTCCGGCGAGCGGTGCAACCCGCACCCGCACAACTTCACCGACCGGATCATCCGTCCCGGCGATCAGGCCTTCTTCGACATCATCCACTCCTACAACGGATACCGGACCTGCTACTACCGCACGTTCGCGGTCGGGCGCGCCACCGACTCGCAGCGCGCCGCCTACGACACCGCGCGTGCGTGGATGGACGCCGCCATCGCCAAGGTCAAACCCGGCGTCGGCACCGACGAGATCGCCGCGGTCTGGCCGAGGGCCACCGATTTCGGGTTCGCCGACGAGCTGGCCGCTTTCGGCCTGCAGTTCGGGCACGGGCTCGGGCTCGGGCTGCACGAGCGCCCGATCATCTCCCGGCTCAACAGCATGCACGAACCGATCGAACTGCGCGAGGGCATGGTCTTCGCGTTGGAGACCTACTGCCCGGCCGACGACGGGTTCTCCGCCGCCCGCATCGAGGAGGAGGTCGTGGTCACCGCCGAAGGCCCGCGCGTGCTCACCCTCTATCCCGCCGAGAATCTCGTGGTCGCGAACCCCTTCTCAGCGACCTGACGCCCTGCGATTTCGAAAGGCACACCGACCATGGCTCTGCCACCCCTCGACCTGCCGACCGACTTGCGCATCGTGACCCGGTGGTGAGGGACGATGGCTGACACGCTGCCCGGCGTGACCGGACTCGACCACTTCGGCTTCACCGTCCCCGACCTGGCCGAAGCGCGGCGCTTCCTCGAAGAGGTCATCGGCTGCGAGTACATGTACTCCCTGGGCCCGTACGTCCACGACGACGACTGGATGACCGAGCATCTCAACGTCGATCCGCGCTCTGTCATGCGTCAGCTGCACTTCTTCCGCCTCGCCGGGCAAGCCATCTTCGAAGTATTCGAATACGAAGCGCCCGACCAACGCAGCGTTCTGCCGCGCAACAGCGACCACGGCGGCCACCACGTCGCGATCTACGTCGAGGACCTGGATGCGGCCGTGTCCTTCCTCCGCGAGCACGGCGTGACCGTACTCGGCGCGCCGACCGCCAGCAGCGGCCCGAGCGCCGGACAACGCTGGGTCTACTTCCTCGCGCCCTGGGGCATGCAGTTCGAACTCGTGTCCTACCCAGACGGCAAGGCTTTCGACGCGGCGGAACGCGCCGCCGGAAAGGACCACCCCCATGCCTGACAGCCGCGAGCTGACACCCCGAGCGTCCTGGACCGAGATCACGGCCACCGCCGCCGACTGGGACGCGGCCGAGCCCGCACTGCTTACCGCGATGTACGGCCAACTCGTGCTCATCCGCGCGTTCGAGGAGTACGTGCTCGAACTCGCCGGCGAAGGGCTGGTGCACGGTCCCGCGCATTCGAGCATCGGGCAGGAGGGCGCGGCGGTCGGCTCGGTGCTCGCCCTCAAACACGGCGACACCGTCAACGGTTCACACCGGGGCCACCATCAGTTCCTTGCGAAGGTGCTGCAACACATCGAGCCTAAGGGCATTGACCCGACGACGGACTACTCGCCTGAGGTACGCGAGGCGCTGTCGCGCACCCTCGCCGAGATCTGCGGCCTGGACCGCGGCTGGAGCCACGGACGCGGCGGCTCGATGCACCTGCAGCACAAGCCTGCCGGTGCCATCGGCACCAACGCCATTGTCGGCGGCGGTGTCCCGCTCGCCGCCGGATCGGCGTGGGCGCACCGGCACGCGGGGACCGACAACGTGGCCGTGACCTACTTCGGCGACGGCGCGGCCAACATCGGCTCAACCCTCGAATCGCTCAACCTCACCGCCGCGTGGGGCGTGCCGCTGTGCTTCTTTCTCGAGAACAACCATTTCGCCGTGTCCACCAACGTCGACGAGGCCACCGGCGAACCGCGCCTGTCGGCCCGCGGACCCGGCTTCGGCGTACGCAGCTTCCGCGTCGACGGCATGGACGTGCTGGCCACCCATCTGGCGATGAGTCAGGCCGTGGCCCACATGCGCGCCGGCGACGGCCCCACGCTCGTGGAGGCCGACCTGTACCGCTACTTTCACCAGAACGGGCCGTTCCCGGGCAGCGCCTTCCACTACCGCACGAAGGAAGAAGAGGCCACCTGGCGCGCTCGCGACCCGATCGAGCAGCTCGCCGGACATCTGGAACGACGCAGCATCCTCACCGCCGGCCAGCTCGCCGACGCCACCGCCCGCGCCGCGGACACGATGCGCGAACTCGGCAGCACGCTGCTCGAACCGGTGATCGGCGGCAAGCCCGGACAGCGGCGCATCAAGGCGGCCGAGTGGCCGGACCCCGAATACGTGAACGTGGGCGTGCGCGGCGACCTGAGCGAGTTCGCCGACGCGGCCTTCGCAGAGTACGACGAGGCGGCGGTCACCGGACTGGACGAGGTGAAGTTCATCGACGCCGTCGCCGGAGTGATGGCCCGCCGCATGGAGCGAGATCCGCGCATCGTCGTCATGGGCGAGGACGTCCACCGGCTCAACGGCGGGACCAACGGAGCCACCCGAGGGCTGAAGGAGACCCATCCCGATCGCGTGCTCGGCACCCCGATCAGCGAGAACGCCTTCGCCGGACTCGGCGGCGGCATGGCGCTGGACGGCCGTTTCCGGCCGGTGGTCGAGTTCATGTACGCCGACTTCATGTGGGTCGCCGCCGACCAGCTGTTCAACCAGATCGGCAAGGCCCGTCACATGTTCGGCGGCGACGACCCCGTCCCGCTCGTACTGCGCAGCAAGGTCGCCATGGGCACCGGCTACGGCTCCCAGCACTCGATGGACCCGGCAGGCGTCTTCGCGACCGCCCCGGGCTGGCGCATCGTCGCCCCCTCGACCCCCTTCGACTACGTCGGCCTGATGAACAGCGCACTGCGCTGCCAAGACCCCGTCGTCGTGCTCGAACACGTCGACCTGTACACGAGTCGCGGGGTCGGACCGACGCAGCCGCAGGACATGGACTACTGCCTGCCCGTCGGACGCGCCGCCGTGCGACGCAGTGGAGCCGCGCTCAGCGTCATCAGCTATCTGGCCATGACCAACTACGTCCTCGAAGCCGTGGCCGAGACCGGCGTCGACGCTGAAGTCATCGACCTGCGCTGGCTCGATCGCGCGTCCCTGGACTGGGAGACGGTCGGCGCGAGCATCCGTAAGACGAACAGGGTGCTGATTGCTGAGCAAGGCGCCCTCGGCACGTCCTACGGCGGTTGGCTCGCCGACGAGATCCAACACCGCTACTTCGACTACCTCGACGCGCCCATCGAACGCGTCACCGGCGGCGAGGCCTCGCCGAGCATCAGCAGGGTCCTCGAGCGCGCGGCGATCGCCCGCACCGAAGAAGTCGCCGCGAAGCTCACCGACATCGAAGCGGGCCGTCATGCCTGAGTTGCTGCGCATGCCCGAGGTCGCCACCGGCACCGAAGAAGCCCACCTCTCCGCATGGGCCGTCGCCGAGAACCAGACCTACGCCGCCACCGACGTCATCGTGCACGTGGAGACCGCCAAAGCGGCCGTCGACGTCGAGGCCGAGACCGACGGTGTGATCCTGAAAGCCCTCGTTCCCCCCGGCACCGACGTTCAGGTCGGCGACCCGATCGCCCTGATCGGCCGCCCCGGCGAGAGCATCGAGGACATCGACGCCGAACTCGCCCGACTCGGCGTGGGCGTGGGCGTCGGTGCGGGCGCAGCGGACAACGGCACCGGATCCGAATTCGGCTCCGGCTCTACCAACGGCAACGGACGCGTCTTCGCCAGCCCGATCGCCAGGCGCCTCGCCAAAGACGCGAAGCTGGACATCGCGCAGCTCACCGGAACCGGCCCGGCCGGACGCATCGTCCGCAGCGACGTGACCCGGGCCATCGCTCTGCACATCCCACCGCAGTCGTCGATCGCGCAACCCGAACCTGCGTCGGTGCCGACGCCGACGGCGGCAGCACAGTCGCGCGACGGCCGGAGCGAGATACCGCACACCAAGTTCCGCCGACTGATCGCGACCAGGCTCACCGAGAGCAAGGCCACCATCCCGCACTTCTACCTGCGCGCAAGCGTCCGCGCGGACCGGCTCCTCAAGCTGCGCGCCGAGCTCAACGCGGCACTGCCCGTCCGCGTGTCCGTCAATGACCTGATCCTCAAGGCCGTCGCCGTGGCACACACCCAGGTCCCCGAAGTCAACGTCATCTGGACCGAGACCGGCCTGCGACAGTACGGCTCGGTCAACCTCGGCGTCGCGATCGCGTCACCGAAGGGCCTGGTAACCCCCGTCATCGCGCAGGTGGAGCGACTCAGCATCGGCACACTCGCGGAGACCACCCGCGACCTGGCCAGGCGCGCGTCGGAGGGACAGCTTAAACAAGCCGAACTGGAAGGCGGCACCTCCACAGTCAGCAACCTCGGCATGTACGGCACCGAGGAGTTCACGGCCATCATCAATCCGCCGCAGTCCTCGATCCTCGCGGTCGGCGCGGCCCGCCCGGAAGCCGACGTGACCAGGCGCGGAGCCGTCAAGGTACGAACGAAGATCCGGGTCGTGCTCTCCGTCGACCACCGGGCCATCGACGGCGCCCTGGCCGCGCAGTGGATGTCAGTGTTCCGCGACGCGGTGGAAGCACCGCTTCGGCTGCTCGGCTAGGTATGGGGATAGATGATCAGGGGTTGAGGCGGAGGCGGGAATCGAACCCGCGTGCATGGCTTTGCAGGCCACGTCCTAAGCCACTCGGACACTCCGCCAACAGGGAGAAAGGAAGGAAACCGCTCTCGGCCTCGCGGAGTTCAGCGACGCACGAGCTCGACCGAACCCTGACACAGAGCGCTGGCCTGACGTCGCAGATCGACGTGCAGGCGCACGATGAGGCGCTCGCCGGGGGTGGTCATACTGATCACTCTGGCATGTCGAGCGCTATCGGTCAACCGCGGGTTCTCGAAGCGAAGGGGCTTGTCGTCGAAGGCTGAGTGGAAGACGAAGTGTCAGTCGTGGGGCCGCGGTCAGTCCGCTGGGCTGCGGTTCGCGATGGAAGGCGGCGGCTGCGTAGTAGCGGTTCGCGGCGGTGTTGCAGACTTCGATCTCGATATCGTTGCGTCCTGGACGCAGCAGGCCGCTGGGGATGTCGAAGGTGAACGGCGACGTGTAGCGCTCGCCTACGGCGGTGCCGTTGATGGTCACTGCCGCGGTGCAGTGCACGCTGGGCAGCTCAAGGCGTGCCGGATGGTCGGCGTCTTCATTCAGCATGACCGTGGTGCGATAGACGGACGTTCCCGCGAAGTCCGCCAGCCCCTGCTGTTCCCAGCCGGTGGATACGTCCACGGGCTGAGGGCCGGCGCCGGTATCCAGGGACCAGCTGTCGCTGAGCACGACGTGCCGGGATGCGGTCGGCTCGGCGCTCGGCGGCAGGATGAGTGTGTCGAGTCGGCTGGCTTGCTCAGCGTTGGCCGGGAGCAGTTCAGCGGCGAAGAGCTCATCGCGCGCGAGAGAGATTCGCAGTCGTGTGGCGGGTTCGGTGGGGTCCTCCTTGCGGCCGCTCGCCATATCCCATCTCCTGACATGGGACGGCGTGGGCAGTGCGAGTTCGACGGTGACCTCGTCGGTTGCCTCCTCGATTGAGTCGTTGAACAGGGCCACCCGCCAAGTGCCGTCGTCAGTGCGGCCGATCCAGATGCAGCAGTCGTCATCCGGGTGCAGTGGCCTGGCCGCCGGCGTGTCCTTATCGCAGAGGTCTGCGGCCCACTCGGCGATCCGGCTCCGTTCTGGCACGGACGAGTCGAAGTCGAAGTCGAAGTCGGCGTCGACGCCCGGCGCCGGGATGGCCGCGCTCTCGCCCGTCGCGTAGACGAGGCCGCCGGAGCGAGCGAAGGCGGCGATCTCAGCGGCGGCGGTCAGAGTGCTGAAACGGCGCGCGGCCGGCAGCACCAGGGCGCGGTATCTGCCCGCGAGGGTCGCCAGTGCCTCCTCCGGCACCACGTCGTAGCCGATCCCGGCGCGGAAGAGCCGTTCGCACCACCGGCCGGTGTGCCGTCCGGCCTCGGAGTCCAGTCCGTCGGCCAGGAGCGTGGCCAGCGGGTAGAGCACGGCTACCGGGTGGTGGGCGGCGGGCTGCGCGTCGTCGAGGAAGGCCGAGAGCCGTCCCGTCTCGTGCGCGAAGGATCGGTGGTACCGGTCGAACCAGGGCTCGTAGTTGATGCCCGGGGGAAAGTCGTAGCGGGGGTTCGCGAGCGCCTGAGCCGGACTGTCGGCTCCATCGGTCTGGTAGAAGCCGTGGAACACCAGTTGCCGCATCCCGAGAAGGTGGTTGCGGATGGTGCTGCGGCGAAGCTCGGCAGGTGTCAGGCCCCAGTGGCCGGAGAACGGCTCTTGCCCTGGCGGGGCGCCGTAGTACTGCTCGAGGATGGTGCCGGAGCGGCCGTTCCAGCGGGCTACGGAGTCGCCGAGCTTCGCGCCGAGTTGCGCTCCGCCGCTCTCGGCATCGACTGCGGTGCGATCTCGGTAGGCGTCGACTGCGAAGTAGTCCAGTCCGAAGTTCACGCGCAGGTCCCAGTCGGCGAAGGCGCCGCCCAACGCCCACGTACCCACGTGCCCGAGTACCTCGTGGCCGGTGAGCTCCAGACCGTGATCGGCGGTCCAGTTGCGGAGTTGGCCGAGGACGTTGCTGCGCGTCCATTCTCCGTGGTGTGTGAAGAACGCGGCTCGAAGCCGTTCGGCCGCCTCGGTATCACCGGCGATCAACGAGCGCATCATCGCGGGGAGCTCGTCGCCCGCGACGCGGCGAAGCCGGTCCCACCATTCGGTGGAGATCGGGATGCTGGACCGCAGCTGACCGGTCATCTGCTGCCAGGTGTAGAAGTTCGCGTGCGGCTGGTCGAAGAAGACGTAGCGGATCGTTTCGCCGAAATGCTCGGCCAGATGAGAGGCGTAAGGCTCGTATCCGACCGCGAGGAACTCTTGTACGGCCCCGGGATCCAGGTAGTTGATCACGCGGGAGGTGCTGCAGGTGGCGGCGACGAACGCGGTGAGAGCGGTTCCGGTCGGCAGGTCCATGGTGTCTACGCGCACGACGACGCCGTCATCCGTAGACGCGATGATCCGGGCGCGCCCCGAGATGTCCATTGCGCGCTCGCCGTCGTTCGCGACCGCGATCACGAGCTCCCACGCCGACCAGCGCACCTTGCCGTCTTCGTAGTGCCAGCTCATCCCCGGGTCGCCGAGGTGCTCGGTCGGTGATTCGATTCCATCGATCCACAACTCGAGCCAACGGTTCCCCGCCGGCGCCGCTCCGACGGCCCAGAACAGGTGGCGCTCGCGGAACCGGTCGCCGCCGGCCGCCACCCGGCCGCCCGCGCTGCCGGACTGCCAGTTGTACTCGTCGTAGATGCCCACGATCAGGCCGTGCCGCTTCGCCGTCTCGACCGCGAGGCGATAGGCGGCGAAGTAGGGCTCTGAGAGGTACTCCCGCATCGGAAAGGACCTGCGGGCTTGGATCTGAAAGGACCCGTAGCCGGCTTGCGCGATGCGCCCGGCCTGCTCCTCGATCTGCGCCCGGTCCGGGATCGAGTGCCAGAACCAGTAGCAGCAGGGGGCGTGCCACGGACCGGGGACGTCCACGGTGGATGTCACAGCGCGGGCTCCGTCAGCGACTGCTCGGCCCAGATGATCTTGCCGGTCGGTGTGTAGCGGGTGCCCCAGCGCTGGGTGAATTGGGAGATCAGGAACAGGCCGCGGCCGCCCTCGTCGGTGGTCTTCGGGTGGCGCAGGTGCGGAGCGGTGGCGCCGCCGTCGAAGACCTCGCAGATCAGTGCCCGCTCCACGATCAGGCGCAGCCGGACCGGGCCGATCGCGTGCCGGATCGCGTTGGTGACCAGCTCGCTGACCACGAGCTCGGTGGTGAAGGCGAGGTCGTCGAGCCCCCAGGCGGCGAGCTGAACGGTGGCCCTCTTGCGGGCCTCGGAGACGACGGCCGGGTCGGTCGGCAGGTCCCACGTGGCGAACTGTTCGGTGCTCAGTCGCCGGGTGCGGGCCAGCAGCAGGGCCGCGTCGTCGGACGGGCGTTCCGGAACCAGCTTGTCGACCACCGTGCGGCACCACTGGTCGAGGGACGGGCCGCTCGGCTGCGGGAGACCGGCCGGCTCCAGGCTTCGGCGCAATCGGTCCCTGGCCGCCTCAGGATCGCCGGCTCGGCCGTCCCCCGTGCTCGCGAACTCGAGGAGCCCATCGGTGTGCAGCGCGAACGTGGTGCCCTCCGGAACCGTGAACTCGACGGACTCGAAGGGCGGTCCGCCCACGCCGAGCACCGGTCCGACGGGCAGTTCGGCGAAGCTGACCTCGCCGTCGGGAGCGATGAGCGCGGGCACCGGGTGTCCCGCGCTGGCCATGGCGCACTGACCGGTCGCCGGATCGTAGACCACGTACACGCAGTTGGTGCCCACGGTCTGCTGGGCGCCGCTCCACAGCGCACCGGGTTCCCCTTCCTCGTCCCGCGTGGCCTGGGCGACCAGGTCGTCCAGGTGGGCGAGCACCTCCTCGGGCGGCAGGTCCAGGTCGGCGAGGGTACGCACGGCGGCGCGCAGCCGCCCCATGGCCGCGGCGGCGTCGATGCCGTGGCCCGGCACCTCGCCCACGACCAGCGCGACCCGCGCGCTGGACAGCGGGATGACGTCGTACCAGTCGCCGCCGAGGCCGGTCAGTTCGTCGGCCGGCCGATAGCAGGCGGCCACCTCCACGGCCTCCTGTTCGGGCAGGTGGTGCGGGAGCAGATTGCGCTGCAGGACGAGGGCCGCGCCGCGCTCCCGCGTGTAGCGGCGCGCGTTGTCGAGGCAGACCGCCGCGCGGGCCACCAGATCCTCCGCGAGGCTGAGGTCGTCCTCGTCGAACGGGTCCTGCCGGGTCCGGCGGAAGAACGTGGTGACGCCCAAGGTGATGCCGCGAGCCTGGATCGGCACGATCATCACGCTGTGCAGCCCGAGTTCCCGGAAGGTGGCCTGCCGCCCGCCGGGAGGATCGGCGACCCACTCCGTGGCCAGCGGATCGAGCCGTTCCCGCCGCCAGGACCGGCCGCCGACCAGGCAGCGGATCAGCGGCGAACCGGCGAGGTACGAGGCCACGGCGCCGATCTCGACGGCGGTTTCCGGGACGTCCTCGTTCACCGACTGGTGCCCGGCGCGGCGGACCTGCACCAGCTCCTGGTCACTGACGCCGCGTGCGGGCTCCATGCCGCTCGGCACGGATTCGAGCAGGTCCACGGTGACGAAGTCGGCGAGGCCGGGGACCGCCACGTCGGCCAGCTCCTGCGCGGCCCGCATCACGTCGAGCGTGCGGCCCATGCGCTGGCCGGCCTTGTCGAGCAGCGCCAGCCGCTGCCGGGCGCGATGGCGTTCGGTGATGTCCGCGACCGTGTAGAAGACGCCGATCGGGCGCCCCTGGTCGTCCTCGAGCCGGGTGAACGTCAACTCGAACGCCGTCTCGCGGTGCGGTGCCGACCGTACGCGGCCCACCTGCTCGAACCCGATGACGGGCACACCGGTCTCCAGCACGCGGCGCATCTCCACTTCGTGCTGCGCCGCGTCTAGGCCCGGCTGGACGTCCGCGAGCCTCTTGCCGAGCCGTTCGAGCGGCGGACCGCCGCCGAAGCGGGCCAGGGCCGCGTTCGACCACACGTACCGCAGATCCGTGTCCACGATCGCCATGCCCACGGGGGAGTGCGACACCATGCGCCCGAGCACGCCCCGGCTCATGTCCCATCCCCGGGCACGGCCCCGCTCCTCCAGGAGCACCAGCCACGTCGGGCCGCGTCCGTCCTCGACGGAGACGATCCGAACCGCCACCTCGACCGGATGCCCGTCGCGGTGGCGGGCCGTCAGCATCCCGCTCCAGCCGCCGTCGGTGCGACACCGGTCCGCCAACTCCGGGACCCGGGCCGCGTCCTGCGGGAGGAGCAACTCCGCCGCGGCCCGGCCGAGTGCCTCGGCAGCCGGATATCCCAAAAGGCGCTCCGCGTCCGCGGTCCAGGAGATCACGGCCGCGTGCGCATCGAGCAGCAGCGGCGCGGCGTCAGCAGCGCGCAATCGCCGCTCGGCCGCGTCTTGCCGCTCGTGAGCCCGCACGGCAGCCCTCTCCGTTTCTGAAAGCGGCCCACCCCACGCTCCCATTGTCCTCCACTCACGGCGCGGAGCCGAGGTGGATCGGGCCCGTCCGGTCGGCCAGCCGGATTCCGCTGCCGCCCCGGTTCAGGGCCAGGATCTCGGCGGCGACGGAAACGGCGGTCTCCTCCGGGGTCCGGGCGCCCAGGTCCAGGCCGATCGGGCTGGACAGCGGCTTCAGTTCCGTCTCGGTCAGCCCGGCCTCCATCAGCCGGGCCCGGCGCTCCTCGTGCGTACGCCGTGATCCCATCGCACCGACGTAGCCGACTTCGGGCAGGCGCAGGGCCACCTCCAGCAGCGGGATGTCGAACTTGTGGTCATGGGTCAGCACGCAGATGGCAGTGCGGCCGTCGACCCGTCCGGCCGCCACCTCGGCGCTCAGGTAGCGGTGCGGCCACTCCACGACGACCTCGTGTGCGCCGGGAAGCCGCGGTGCGGTGGCGAACACCGGGCGTGCGTCGCAGACGGTGACGCGGTAGCCGAGGAAGGCGCCCATTCTGGCCATCGCCGCCGCGAAGTCGATGGCGCCGAACACGATCATCCGGGGTTTTGGGGCGAAAGACTCGACGAAAACATCCAGGCCTTCGCCACGGCACCGTCCGTCCGGTGCGAAATGCAGCACGCCGTTGCGCCCGACGTCCAGCAGCCCGCCGACGTCCTGGACTAGGGCGGCGTCCAAGCGGTGCGACCCGGTGCCGCCCGCCACCCGGTCCGGCCACACAGCCAGCCGGCGGCCCAGCTGCTCCGGCGGCCCGGCGATCACCGTTGCCACCGCGACCGGCTGTCCGGACCGGACCGATGCTGCCACCTCTCCCAGCTGCGGGAACGCCGCAGGGTCCACCTTCTCCACGAACACGTCGATGGTGCCGCCGCAGGTCAGTCCGACGGCGAAGGCGTCGTCGGAGACCCCGTACCGCTCAAGCGTCGGACGGGCTCCGGCGAGCACCGCGGTGCCGCGGTCGTACACGGCGGCCTCGACGCAGCCGCCCGAGACGCTGCCGACCGCCTCGCCGCCGGGCCCGACCAGCATCGACGCGCCCGGCCGGCGGGGAGCGGAGTGATCGGTGGCCACGACGGTGGCCAGCGCGCACGCCTTGCCCTCAGCCCACCAGGGCAGCAGTTGGTCCAGCACGTCGCGCATGGATGCCTCCTCCCGTCACGCGGCCGCGGCCGACCCGAGCAGGCTTCCGGCATGCGGCACGACCGGGGGCAGGCCGAGTTCCGCGAGGATGCGGAACGCGGTGGATGTGGCCGCCGACAGCACGGGCAGCCCCGATTCGTCCTCCACCTGCTGGATCGACGCTAGAGACGGCATCTGCACGCACGCCGACAGCACCAGGGCGTCGGCGCGGCGCAGGTCGAGGCGCCGCCAGTGCTCGCGCAGATCGGCGGGGTCCAGGCGGGCGACCGCCAGGTTGTCGGGCACTTCGAGGCTGAGCGCGTCGACCACCTCGATGCCGGTGTCCTCGATGTAGTCGACGACCCGGGCGGTCAGCTCCTTCATGTACGGCGTGATGATCGCGACCCGCTTGACCCCGAGGGCCTCGATCCCGCCGAGCAGCGCGCCGGCGCTGGAGACGACGGGAACCTCGGCGCCTTCGGCACGCAGCGCCGAGCTGATCTCGGCCTCCGCGACGCAGTGGTGTCCCGGTCCCTGCGCCATGATGGCGACGAGACAGGCGGTGGCCACGACGTCCGGGCGGGCGTCGGCCAGCTCGAGCGCGGCCCGCTCGGTCTGCGCGTTCATCCCGCGCAGTTCCTCGGGGGTGACGTGCTTCATCCGCATTCTGCTGCTGTGGAACACGAAACGGTCCCCGGGCAGGACCGCCTCGCGGGCGTTGAACATCCGCGGCAGCTCCGTCTCCATCGTCAGGTTGGAGCTCGGCACGATCAGCCCGATGTGATGATCCGTCATGTGTTCCTCCGGGGGTTATGAGCCCGAGGCGAGTCCGGCCCAGTGGTCGGCCAGGGACGTGAGCAGGTGCAGCGCGGTCTCTCGGCCGGCGCGGCCGAACGGCTCCAGCAGGAGTTCGTCCAGCGCCCGCGTGCGGTGCTCGGCCTCGGTGAGGATCTTTTCGCCCTCCTCGGTGAGGAAGAGCAGTTTGCGGCGGCCGTCGTCGGCCGCGGTGCGACGGGTGATCAGCCGCCGCCGCTCGAGGCGCCGGGCGACGTCCGCCATCGTCGAGGTGTCCAGGGCCACCGCCGATGCCAGGGAGCTCTGGTCGCGGCCGGGATACGCCTGCACGGTCTGCAGCACGGCGAACTGCGGCCCGGTGAGCACCGGGTCCACCTCGCGCAGCCATACGGCGAGATAGGCCTGGTACAGGCGGCGCACCTGGTAGCCGGGGGCCGCGGTCAGGGCGGCGGGGGCCTGGGGGGCGGAAGCAGAGGTCTCATCGGGCATGGTCACACTTAAGCACGCTGCCGCGAGTGCGGACGGGACGGGGAAAGGATCTCTTCCAGGGCCCCGCGCAGGGCCGCGAGGGCCGCGGACGGGGCGTCCCAGAAGATCATGTGCCCGGCGCTCGGGATCCGGTGCGGCGAGGCCGCGGGGTTGCTCGCCGCGGCCTCCGCGGCTCCGGCGGCGGTGACCACCGGGCTGTCGGCGCCGTACAGCAGGGCGACGGGCGTCGGCACCGAGGGCCACCAGTCGAAGAAGTCCTCGTGCTCGAAGCCGTGATGCGTGGCGACGATCGCCTGCCGCGCACAGCTGGACAGCCAGCGTGCCCGCAACGCCTGTTCGCGTCGCGGCCAGGCGGGCCAGGACTTGGCCACCTCATCGGCGTCCGTGCCGCGCTGAGCCTCCGACAGTTGCCGCAGGAAGGCGTCCAGGCTCGTCGGGTACGGCGCCCGGCCCGGCCCGCTCATCGGCGGATCGCCCAGCACGGTCCCGCGCAGCGGCACCTTGGCCCGCGCCGCGACGACGGCCGCGATCCGCGCGCCCATGGAGTGGCCGAGCAGCACCGGCCGATCGAGCCCCAACCCGGTGATCAGAGCCTCGACGTCGGATGCGTACTCCGCGAGCCCGTAGGCTCCGCCCTCGTCGGACAGCCCTCGGCCGCGTACGTCCACCACCACCGGCCTGACCAGGTCGGTCAGTTCGCGGGCGACGAAATCCATGGTGATCGCGGGACTGGTGATGCCGGGCAGCACGACCAGCGGAGGAAGTTCGCCCCCGTAGTCGAGCGCGTGCAGCCGCACGTCCTCGGAGCGGACCCATCGGCTGACGGCCGGCGCGTCGGCCAGGTCGGCGAGCGCGTCCCGCGAAATCGAACGCTGAGACAGCGAGCTGACATAGCCGACGGCGTCGGCGAGGCTGATGACGTCGCCGTACTTGGCCTGGATGTCGAAGAGAGCTGAGTCGGCAGGTCCGACGGCCCGGTCGCCCACGCACTCGCGCGGCACGAGCGCTGAGAAGCCGGACTGGACGGCGTCGACGACCGTGGCCCGCACGCAGCCGCTCGTGGTGGCGCCGCACACCAGGACGGTGTCGCAGCCGAGTCCGGTCAGCACGGCGGCGAGATGGGTGCCGAAGAACGCGGACGCGCCCTTCTTCACGACCAGCACGTCGCGTTCGTGCTGCCAGGGCAGCCGGGGATCGAGGTCCACCGCTTCGCTGCCCTCGCGCAGTGCGCGCAGCCCTGGTGCCTTGTGCAGCCAGGCGACCGAGTCGCCGGTCGCTTCGGCTTCGGTATAGGCGATGGCCGTGAAGATCACTGGCACCGGCACATCGGCGCACCGACCCGCCTCGATCAGGCGCGTCGTCGCGGCGACGACGTCGGTCAGGTCGGCGCCCGAGGGATATGAGTCTTCTGTGAAACCGCGCGTCAGGTCCACCACGACGATCGCGGGCCGGCTGCCGCGGCGAACCGGTGCGCCGAATCCGGCCTGCTCGTAGGTGAGATCGGTGGCGACGCCGTGCAATCCGCTCATCGACGCCTGCCCAGCAGCCAGCCCGGGACGAACCCGAACGCGAAGGCGGCGATCACCGGGCCGTACTTCTTCAGCAGCGGACCGGCGATCAGCGAAAGACCGTTCAACTCGGCGGGCGCGGCGGCCGCCGCGACTGCCGCGGGTGCCGTGGGAGCCGCGGTCGCGGTCGCCGGGGGAGTAGCGGCGCCGTCCCCGGAGAGCAGCAGATTCCCGAGGTTCTGGGCGAACTGCTGCAGGATCCGGTCGGAGACGGTGGCGATGGCGCCCTTGCCGAACTGCGCGATCTTGCCGCGGATCACCAGATCAGTGGTGAGATTCAGCTGCGCGCCGTCCGGGGCCGGGACGACCTCCAGGAAGACCTCGGCCTCCGCGTCGCCGCTGCCGTGCGTGTCGGCGCCGCTGGCGTGAACGCGCAGGACGCGCTTGTCGGCGTCGACCTCCAGGAAGCGGACGGCGCCCGCGTAGGCGGCCGTGATCGGCCCCACCTTGACCTTGACGGTGCCGCGCCAGGCGTCGCCGTCCCGGCCTTCGAGGGCCGCGCCCGGCATGCAGGACGCGACCCGTTGGACGTCGCTGATCAGGGCGAACACCGCGTCGGGCGCCGCCTTGACGGGGACGGTGTTGGTCAGTTGCATGGTGTCTCCTCCGCGCCCGGAGCCTGCTCGGCCCGATCCGCGCACCGGGCGGTCGCGCAGGCTTCGATCGCGTCGACGATGGTCTGGTAGCCGGTGCACCGGCAGAGGTTCGCGGCGACGACCTCGCGGATCTCCTCGCGGGTCGGCTCCGGCCGCTGCGCGAGAAAGCCCTCGGCGAGCATCAGGAAGCCGGGAGTGCAGAAGCCGCACTGCAGTCCGTGGTGCTCGGTGAACGCCCGCTGCAGATCTCCGAGTGCGCCGGTCTCGGGGTCGGCGAGGGACTCGACGGTGGTGATCCGCGCCCCCTCCGCCTGCGCGGCGAACATCAGGCAGGCCCGGGCCGGCAGCCCGTCGACGAGCACGGTGCAGGCTCCGCAGATTCCGTGCTCGCAACCGACGTGCGTGCCGGTCAGCCGCAGATCGTGGCGGAGTACGTCCACCAGAGTGTGGCGCGCCGGCACGATCACTTCGTGCGACGTGCCGTTGACATCGAGGGTGATGAGCTGGATGTCGTCCAGTTCGCTGGTCTCGTTCATGGTGTCCGCTCCGGTGTGGATGGGGTCAGCGCACGGTGGACGGTCTCCGGTGTGATCGGGGTGTTGTCCAACTCGACGCCGGTGGCGCGCAACGCGTCGTTGACGGCGTTGAGTACCGCGGCGGGAGCCCCGATCGTGCCGCCCTCACCGGCGCCCTTGGCCCCGGTCTCGGTGAACGTGCAGGGAGTCTCCAGATGATGGATGCTGATATCAGGGATCTCATGAGCCGTGGGGACCTTGTAGTCCATGAAGCTCGTGGCCGACGGCTCGCCCTGCGCGTCATAGGTGACCTGCTCGAACAGCGCGCCCGCGATGCCCTGCGCGATGCCCCCGCGGCACTGGCCCTCCACGACTTGCGGGTTGATCGCCACGCCGCAGTCCTCGACGCAGACGTACGCGAGGATCTCCACCTGGCCGGTGCCCTCGTGCAGTTCGACGACGACCCCGTGCGTGGCGTTGGAGAACGTGCCGTCGTTGGAGACGTCGAACACGGCGCTCGCGGACAGACCTGGGTCGATGTCCTTGGGCAGCAGGTGCGACTGGAGGTAGGCGATATCGGCGAGGTGCTCGTGGGTGAGTACGGCGTCGACGTCGCGACGGCGCACCCGGCCCCGGTCCAGTTCGATCTCGTCGGGCGAGATGCCCCACTCGGCGGCGGCGATCGCGCGAAGCTTGTCGCCGAGCTTGGTCGCGGCCAGGCGTACGGCGCTGCCGCCGATCGCGATGGAGCGGCTGGCGAAGGTGCCCCAGCCGTACGTGATGCGGTCCGTGTCGCCCTGGTGGAGTTTGACCTTGGCGATGTCCACGCCGAGCGCGTCGGCGACGATCTGCGCCATGGTCGTCTCGTGGCTCTGGCCGTGGCTCATGGTGCCGGTGGTGACGGTGACCGCGCCGCTCGTGTCCATGCGGACCTCGGCGAGGTCGAAGCCGGGGACGATCTTCATCTTCCGCTGGGCGAAGGCGCCCGAGCCGTAGCCGGTGCGTTCGCTGAAGCAGCTGAAGCCGATCCCGATGTGCCGCCCCTCGGCGAGGGCGGCGGTCTGCCGCTCGTACCAGCCGGCATCCCGCAGGCTCCGCTCGCACAGGTTGAGCGATTCCAGGTACGAGCCGGGATCGTATGTCATCTTATTGATTCCAGTGTACGGGAACTCGGTGATGACGTTGCGCCGCCGGATCTCGACCGGATCCAGATCCAGCTCGCGTGCCGCACGTTCCATGAGCCGTTCGACGACCATCACCTGCTGCGGGCGGCTCACACCCCGGTACGGCGCGGTCGGTGCCTTGTTGGTGGCGATCGCCCGGCCGCGCACCCGATATGCCGGAACCTTGTAGACACCGGGCATCTCGGCGGAGGCCATCAGCGGCTCGATGCCCGCCGTGAACGGATAGCAGGAGTAGGCGCCCATATCGCAGACCACGTCCGCGTCGAGGCCGAGGATCCGGCCGTCGGCGTTGAAAGCGGCGCGGGCGGTGTAGTGCTGTTCGCGCGCGAGGAAGGATGCTGACAAGGCGTCCTTGCGGTCCTCGATCCACTTGACCGGCCTGCGAAGTCGCAGCGCGGCCGCGGCCACCGCGATCTCCTCGCGTCCGACCACGCACTTGAGTCCGAAGCCGCCGCCCATGTCAGGGACGATGACCCGCACCGCGCGCTCGTCGAGCCGCATGCAGCGCGCGGCCACGGTCCGTACCTGGTGCGGGATCTGGGTGCAGGTGTGCAGGACGAGCTGTTCCTCGCGGTCGTCCCATTGCGCGACGGCGCCGCGTGTCTCCAGCGGGAGCGCGTTCTGGCGGCCGGTCCTCGCCTCCACGCGGACCACGCACGAGGCCTGATCGAAGATCTCGTCGATGCCCTCGGTGGCGAACAGGGAGACGTCGACCAGTGTGTTGTGCGCGGCCTCCTCGTGCACGAGCGCGGCGCCGGTGGCAAGCGCTTGCTGCTCGTTGGTGATGGGAGGGAGCGTCTCGTACGTCACCTTGGCCGCCTCCAGGCCGTCCTCGGCGGCGTACGGGTCTCGGGCGACGACGACGGCGATGGCCTCGCCGACGAAGCGGACGCGTTCGCGGGCGAGCACCGGCATGGCGGTGGGCACGAACTCGCTGAGCGGGCGACCGAGTTGCGCCACGATATCGCCCAACTCCAGGTCGGCGGCGGTGAACGCCGCGAGCACGCCGGGGACGCGGCGTACTTCGGAGAGGTCGATGGCGGTGATCCGGCCGTGCGCGACCGTGCTGCGGACGAACTGCGCGTGCAGCATGCCGGGTAGCTCGATGTCGTCGACGAAACGGCCGCGCCCGGTCAGCAGCCGGGGATCCTCGCGGCGGCGTACCGATTTGCCGACCATCCGGTCGTCCTGGACGGGCTTCATCGGGTCGGCGTTCACTGGGACCGCGTTCATCGGGCCACCGCCTCCTTGCAGGCGCGTTCGACCAGGGTGCGGACGAGGTGCTTTCGATACGCGGTGCTGCCGTTCGCGTCGCTCGGCGGGTCCACCGCGGCGGCCGCGGCCTCGGCGCAGTCGCGGAAGGAACCGCCGTCGGCCAGTACCGCCTCCGCCTCCGGGACCCGCACCGGCATCGCGGCCACCCCGCCGAGCGCCACCCGTCCGCCGCGGACCGCCGATCCCTCGGCGTGCAGGTCCAGGTCCACGGCCACGTCCAGGTCCACGGCCGCGGACACGATCGCGAAATCCCCGCGCCGCTCGGCGAACTCGGTGAGCGCCGCGTGCGGCGCCGGGCGCGGAAAGACGACCTCGACGAGGATCTCGTCCGGCTCCAGGGCGGTGGTGTAGTAGCCGAAGAAGAATCCGTCTGCCGGGATGCGGCGGCGGCCGCGCGGGCTCTGGGCCACGAACTCGGCGTCCAGCAGCACGGCGAGCAGGCACCACTCGGCCGTCGTGTCGCCGTGCGCGATGCTGCCGCCGACCGTGCCGCGGGTACGGATCGGCAGGTGGCCGATCCACGCCATGGCGTCGCGGATCACGTCGAAGCCCGTCCCCAACTTTCGCGACGGGGCGGTCTCCACCGTGTGGTGCGTGGTGAGCGCCCCGATGCGCAATCCGCCATCGGCGTCGATGCCGAGGTGGTCGAGTTCGCGCAGCCTGGCGATGTCCACCAGGTGCCCGGGGCGGGCCAGCCGGAAGTTCATCATCGCGACCAGGCTCTGGCCGCCGGCGATGACCTTGGCGTCGTCGCCCAGCTCGGCCAGCAGCGCCGTGGCGTCGTCGACGTCGCGCGCCCGGTGGTAGCAGAAGGCTGCGGGCTTCATCTCTCTCCTTTCCTGGCCGCGGTCAGCGGGCGAAGCTGTAGGAGTAGGCGCCCAGATCCGGGTCGTCGAGCGGCGTTCCGCTCCACAACCAGTCGTAGGAGACGTCTGACTCGCCGTTGAAGCCGCGCCTGAGCAGGTCGTCGCGAGCCTCCTGCTCGGGGCCGTCCGGCATGTGGTAGAAGGTCTTGTTCTGCAAGGAGGCGTCCTGCACCATGCCGGCGTGCTTGGCCCTCCGGTCCACGTAGCGGCGCAGCGCGGCCTCGACCTCGCCGGCCCCGACGCGGCCCAGTTCCTCGGCCAGGACCGCGGCATCCTCCATCGCCTGCGAGGCGCCCTGGGCCTGGTAGGGCAGCATGGCGTGGCAGGCATCACCGAGCAGCGCGACGCGGCCGTCCACCCAGACCGGGTCGCGCCGGCGGTGGTAGAGCGCGAAGGCCAGCACGTCCTCCTTCGCCTTGGACAGCATCGCCGCCACCCGGTCGTCCCAGCCCTGATATGCCTTGACCAGGTCGTCCGCGGTGGCGGGCACGGTCCAATCCGCGGCGGCCTCGTCCGTGCACGGGACGCAGCCGACGACGTTGAGGTACTCGCCGCCGCGGATCATGTAGTGCACCAGATGCCGGTCGGGGCCGTACCAGATGGTGCTCTGGAAACGGTCCATCAGGAAGCGGGTCGCGGGGTCCGCGGCGATGAGGTCGCCGGGGATCAGCGCCCGGAAGGCCATCTCTCCGGAGAACTGCAGGGTGTCGGGCAGGCCCATCAGGTCGCGGACTCGGGAGCGGATGCCGTCCGCGCCAATCACCACGTCGGCCTCGAAGCGTTGTCCGTCCTCGGTCACGGCGGCGGGCCGGAGCGGGTCGCCGAGGTCGAGCCGCACGACGCGGCTCGCGGTGCGCAGTTCGACGACCGGTCCGGGACCGGCTGGGTCGGTGCAGGCGTCGGTGAGGACGTTGTGCAGGTCGGCCCGGTGGTAGTGCCAGTAGGGGGCGTTGTAGTGCTGCGTGCAGAAGTCGCCGAGCCGGGTCAGGCCGACGATGCTGCCGTCCTTCCACCGGCGCCGCACCTGGTCCTGCGGCTCGGTGTGGATGGCCTCGAGCCGTTTGCGCAGTCCGAGACCGAGCAGGATCCGGCTCGCGTTGGGCGCCGTCTGAATGCCCGCGCCGATCTCGCCGAATCGCGGTGCCTGCTCCAGCACGGTGACCCGCAGGCCCCGCTGCCGCAGCGAGAGCGCGGCGGTCATGCCGCCGAGTCCGCCTCCGACGACGACCACTTCGAACGATTGGGTGGATGGCATGTGTTCTCCAGTGCGGGTGCGGCAGCGGTATCAGAAGTCGACGAGCCGTCCGGCGGCGACCACGTCCCGGCCGTCCACGGAGACCGTGCAGCCGCGCATGGCGATGTCGAGGTGCGCGTACGACTCGCGGCCGAGCACCGGGTGCGGACCGGTGGACCACAGGAAGTTCCCGGCGAAGGCGCGCGCGTCCATGCCCATCAGCTCGTCTTTGCCGTACAACGCGGTGGCGAACCAGTCGGCGGTCCGCATCAGGCCCCAGCCCATGTGCGACAGGCTGCGCGCCCATTCATCGTTCGCGTCGTCGAAGAACATGCTCAACAGTTGGGCCTCGCCGCCCCCGGAGACCTTCTCGATGGTCCCGCCCGCGATCTCCAGGGTGACCGGCCGGCGCACGTACTCCTTGAACGGCAGCAGGATGTCGCCCTCGGCCAGCACGATCCGGCCGTCGGACAGCCGCGGCCAGCACAGCACCATCGTGCTCGGCCAGTGGTCCCAGCGGCCCGGGTCGTCGGCGAAGCCCACCTGGAACTCCGGCTTGGAGCCAGGCAGTTCGACGGTCAGGTCGGTGCCGGCCGCGGAGGTCACGCGCATCACGGACGCGTTCTTCAGCAGCGCGACACCCTTCTGGACCTCCGCCTTGTCCTGCTCCTTGGGCAGGTTGCGGATCAGGACGTCCGGGGCGTCGCAGACGAACAGGATGCGGGTTCCGGTCCGCAGGATCTCCTGTTGCAGCGGTGCGTGGATGAATCCCTCGCGCGTGAGATCCACGACCAGGTCGGCGGACTTGAGCAGCCCCTGGGCGGCGGTGTCGTTCAGTACCGCGGTCAGGCCCGGCCCGGCGCCGGTGTGCGTGCTGTCCGAGGGCGACGGATTGCCGCCGGGCACGGTCGCCGCGATCACGTGCGCACCGCAGGCCTTGGCCGCGCCGAAGGCGGCCGCCACGTAGTCGCCGCGGCTGCTCGGCTCGGACAGGACCACCACGTGCTCGTCGGGCTCGAGCTTGCACAGCTTCAGCTCACGGGTGAACGCGTCGAGCAGATCGACGGAGGTGAGGTCGAGCATGTCTCGCTCCAAGAGGTGGGGGCGGCGACGCGGAGCGCGCGCCCATCGCTAATTAATCCGAGCACCAACTATCTACATCCGTCAAGGGGGTACGGGGGATTTCTTCTGCACTCAGCCGCTGACGAGGACCGACACCGCAAGTCTCTGATCTGCACGCTTCGAATCATGCACGTAACCTCGAAAGCGCGAGGTCTTGCGCAATGGGGTTGCGCGTGCTTAATTATCCGCACTCGGACTAGTTGAGAGGCACCAGCTTGACGATGCTAGGGAGCCTCTTGACATATCTGAGCGGAAGTGCGTAATTTCCCCTATACACGTCTAGACAGGTAGGCCATCATGGTGGATGCCCCGGTTGAAAGACTTGACAGTCGGCCGTTCGCGGTGGAGTCGCACGGACTCGACGTGATCGCCGAGAGCGAGCGGAAGGGTTCTCCCCGCACGCTGTTCTGGCCCTGGTTCGGCGCGAACGTGGGGCTCCTGGGCCTGAGTTACGGCTCCTTCGCCCTCGGATTCGGGATCTCCTTCTGGCAGGCGCTGATCGCCGGCGTGGTGGGGATCGTCTTCTCGTTCCTGCTGTGCGGCTTCATCGGGGTCGGCGGCAAGCGCGGTTCGGCGCCGACGATGGTGCTCAGCCGCGCGGCGTACGGCGTGCGCGGCAACCGGATGCCGGCCGTGATCTCCTGGGTGCTTGACGTCGGCTGGGAGACGGTGCTGATCGCCCTGGCCACGATGGCCACCGCGACGGTGTTCGGCCGGCTCGGCTGGGGCGGCGGGACCAGCACGGAGATCATCGCGCTGATCGTGGTCGGGGCGCTGACCGTCGCCGGCGGGGTGCTGGGCTTCGACATGATCATGCGCCTGCAGACAATCATCACGGTCGTCACCGGCGTGCTGACGATCGTTTACATGGTCCTCGTGGTGGGGCACATCCACTGGCACACGGTCAGCGCGATCCCCTCGGGCACCGTCCAGGAGCTGATCGGGGCCCTGGTCTTCATGATGACCGGGTTCGGCCTCGGCTGGGTCAACGCGGCCGCCGACTACTCCCGCTACCTCCCGCGCAAGGCCTCGAACCGATCGATCGTGGGTTGGACGACGTTCGGCGGGTCGCTGGCGCCGCTGGTCCTGCTGCTGTTCGGGCTGCTGCTCGCCGGCTCGTCCACCTCGCTGAACAAGTCCATCGCCGCCGATCCGATCGGCGCGCTGACCACGATCCTGCCGACCTGGTTCCTGGTCCCGTTCGCGATCGTGGCGATTCTCGGCATGGTCGGCGGAGCGGTGCTGGACATCTACTCCTCGGGGCTGTCCCTCCTGGCGGCGGGCGTGCGGATTCCGCGCTACGCGGCGGCCGGGATCGACGGCGTGCTGATGACCGCGGGCGCGATCTACATCGTGTTCTTCAGCACCAGCTTCATCGGACAGTTCGAGGGCTTTTTGACGACCCTCGGCGTGCCGATCTCCGCCTGGTGCGGCGTCATCCTCGCCGACCTCGCCCTGCGCCGCCGCGGATACGACGAACACGATCTGTTCAGCACCCGAGGCCGCTACGGCGATATCCGGATCCTGCCACTCGCAACAACCGTCATCGGCACCGTGCTCGGCTGGGGCCTGGTGACCAACTCCTCCGCCGGCTGGCTCAACTGGCACGGCTACCTGCTCTCCGCGTTCGGGCTCGGCGGCAAGACCGGCTCCTGGGCGTACGCCAACCTCGGCGTGCTTGCCGCACTCGCACTCGGTTTTGTGGTCACACTCGCTTTGTCCCGCAACCGGATCCGCGAGCAGGAGCAGTCGCTATCTCACTAGTGCGTGCTTGGCGATGCGCAGTGCCGTGCCGCCGTGCA
>NZ_DASZKT010000037.1:0-3845 GCF_035552695.1 Actinospica sp. | reverse complement strand
CCCTCGGTGATGGCCTCGAACGAGGCGATCGTCTCGCTCAGCGGGACGAAGATGCCCGGCTGCCCGGTGAACTGCTGGGCGACGAACATCGGGTGCGACAGGAAGCGCTCGATCCGCCGCGCCCGCTGCACCGTGACCTTGTCCTCCTCGGACAGCTCGTCGATGCCGAGCAGCGCGATGATGTCCTGCAGCTCGTTGTACCGCTGCAGGATCCGCTGCACCTCGCGGGCCACGTCGTAGTGCTCCTGGCCGATGTACTTGGCGTCCAGGATCCGCGAGGTGGAGTCGAGCGGGTCCACCGCCGGGAAGATCCCCTTCTCGGTGATGGCCCGGGACAGCGTGGTGGTCGCGTCGAGGTGCGCGAACACCGTGTGCGGCGCCGGGTCGGTGATGTCGTCGGCAGGCACGAAGATGGCCTGCATCGAGGTGATGGAGTGACCGCGGGTGGAGGTGATCCGCTCTTGCAACTGGCCCATCTCGTCGGCCAGCGTGGGCTGGTAGCCCACGGCCGAGGGCATCCGGCCGAGCAGCGTGGAGACCTCGCTGCCCGCCTGCTCGAAGCGGAAGATGTTGTCGATGAACAGCAGCACGTCCTGCTGCTGCACGTCGCGGAAGTACTCGGCCATGGTCAGCGCGGCCAGGCCGACCCGCAGCCGGGTGCCCGGCGGCTCGTCCATCTGGCCGAACACCAGCGCGGTGTCCTTGAGGACGTTCGACTCCGTCATCTCGATGAACAGGTCATTGCCCTCACGGGTGCGCTCACCCACGCCGGCGAACACCGACACGCCGCTGAAGTTCCTGGCGACCCGGGTGATCATCTCCTGGATCAGCACGGTCTTGCCGACGCCGGCGCCGCCGAACAGGCCGATCTTCCCGCCCTTCACGTACGGGGTCAGCAGGTCGATGACCTTGATGCCGGTCTCCAGGATCTCGGTCCTGGGCTCGAGCTGGTCGAACGGCGGCGCGTCCCGGTGGATCGGCCAGCGCTCGGTGACCTCGAGGGACGAGGTCGGCACGTCCAGCGTCTCGCCGAGCACGTTGAACACGTGGCCCTTGGTCACCTCTCCGACCGGGACCGAGATCGCCTCGCCCGTGTCGGTCACGACCGCGCCGCGGACCAGGCCGTCAGTCTGCTGCATCGAGATCGTCCGGACCACGTTGTCGCCGACGTGCTGGGCGACCTCCAGGGTCAGCGTGCTCACCTCGTCGTTCAGGGTCACGTCCACGTGCAGCGCGTTATAGATGTCGGGCATCGTCTCGGCGGAGAACTCGACGTCCACGACCGGGCCGATCACCCGGGCGACACGTCCGGTGCCGCCCGCGGCGGCGTCCTCGGAGACGGTGTTCTCGGTGGTTGCGGTCATGTTGACTCTCACTCACTTCCGGCAAGCTCTTCGGACAGCGCGTTGGCGCCGCCGACGATCTCGCTGATTTCCTGGGTGATCTCGGCCTGACGCGCCTTGTTGGCTTCCAGTGTCAGCGCGTCGATCAGGTCTCTGGCATTGTCGGTCGCGGACTTCATGGCGCGGCGCCTGGACGCGATCTCGGCCGCCGCGGATTCGAGCAGTGCCTGGTATAGCCGGTTCTCTATGTACCAGGGCAGGAGCGCGTCGAGCACCGCCTCGGGGGACGGCTCGAACTCATACAGCGGCAGCGGGCCCTCGGGCGGCTGCTCGGTGGTTTCCTCGATCTCCAGCGGCAGGATCCGCCGGACGGCCGGCTGCTGGGTGAGCATCGACACGAACTCCGTGTACACCAGGTAGATCTCGTCCAGCCCGCCCTCGTCGGCGGTGAAATCCTCGAGCAGCCGCGCCGCCATCTCGCTGGCATCGGAGAACTGGGGGGCTTCGGAGAACCCGCTCCACTCGGCGGCGATCTCGCGCTGGCGGAACCGGTGCCAGACGATGCCCTTGCGGCCGGCCACGTACGGCAGCGCCTCGACTCCCCGGCCGGAAAGCGTCGCGGCCAGCGACTGGGCCTCGCGCAGCACGTTGGCGTTGTACCCGCCGGCGAAGCCGCGGTCGCTGGTGATGATGACCACCGCCGCCCGGGACGGCTCCTTCGGCTCGGTGATCAGCGGATGGTCGACCTGCCGCGACCCGCTGACGACCGCCTCGACCGCGCGGGTGAGCTCGCGCGAGTACGGAGCCGCCTCGCGCACCCGCTGCTGGGCCCTGATGATCCGCGATGACGCGATCAGCTCCTGGGCACGAGTGATCTTGGCGGTGGACTGCACCGTCCGGATCCGCCGCCGGACGGCGCGAAGCTGTGCTCCCATGGCCTGTTACCTCAGCCCTGCCGCTCGCTCACTGACCGTCCGGTGCCGCCGAGGCGCGCTCGGCTTCCGGCCGCTGCGCAGACTCCGGCATGACGTCGGACCCCGTCCGGTCCTGCGACCGGGTGGTGTCGTCGGTCTCCCGGGTCCGCCGGCTGACCTTCTCCTGGCCCGGCTCGCCGTCCAGGGGCTCCGCGGGCTCGTCCTTCACCAGCAGCTCGCCGTCGCTGGTCTCGAAGACCTTCTTGAACTCCTCGATCGCGTCCTTCAGGGCCGTGACCGTGTCGTCGGACAGCTCGGCGGTCTCCCTGATCGCGTCGAAGATTCCCGAGCTGATGCGCTGCAGGTGATCGAGGAACTCCGCCTCGAAGCGCCCCACGTCCTCCACCGGCACGTCGTCGAGATACCCGTTGGCGCCAGCCCAGATCGAGACCACCTGCCGCTCCACCGGGTACGGGCTGTACTGCGGCTGCTTGAGCAGCTCGACCAGCCGGGCGCCCCGGTCCAGCTGAGCGCGGGACGCGGCGTCGAGGTCGGACGCGAACGAGGCGAACGCCTCCAGGTCCCGGTACTGGGACAGGGCGAGCTTGAGGCCTCCGGCGACCTTCCGCATCGCCCTGATCTGCGCGTCGCCGCCCACCCGGGACACCGACCGGCCGACGTTGATGGCCGGCCGGACACCGGAGTTGAACAGGTCGGTCTCGAGAAAGATCTGGCCGTCGGTGATCGAGATGACGTTGGTCGGGATGTAGGCCGAGATGTCGTTGGCCTTGGTCTCGATCACCGGCAGGCCGGTCATCGAGCCTGCTCCCAGGTCGTCGGACAGCTTGGCGCAGCGCTCGAGCAGCCGGGAGTGCAGGTAGAACACGTCGCCGGGGTAGGCCTCGCGGCCCGGCGGGCGGCGCAGCAGCAGCGAGACCGCGCGGTACGCCTCGGCCTGCTTGGACAGGTCGTCGAAGACGATCAGGACGTGCTGGCCGCGGTACATCCAGTGCTGGCCGATCGCCGACCCGGTGTAGGGCGCGATGTACTTGAAGCCGGCCGGGTCGGACGCGGGAGCGGCCACGATCGTGGTGTAGTCCATCGCGCCGTTGTCCTCGAGGTCCTGCCGTACCTGCGCGGTCGTCGTGCCCTTCTGGCCGATCGCCACGTAGATACACTTGACCTGCCGGGACGGGTCGCCGGATTCCCAGTTGGCCCGCTGGTTGATGATGGTGTCGATGCCGATCGCGGTCTTGCCGGTCTGCCGGTCGCCGATGATCAGCTCGCGCTGGCCGCGGCCGACGGGAGTGATCGCGTCGATCGCCTTGATGCCGGTCTGCAGCGGCTCATGCACCTTCTGCCGCTGCACCACGGACGGCGCCTGCACCTCGAGCTGGCGCAGCTCGGTGCCGGCGATCTCGCCCTTGCCGTCCATCGGGACGCCGAGCGGGTCAACGACGCGGCCGAGGAAGCCGTCCCCGACCGGAACCGACAGCACCTCGCCGCTGCGGCGGACCTGCTGGCCTTCCTCGATCTTGCTGAAGTCACCGAGGATGACCACGCCGATCTCGCGGACGTCCAGGTTGAG
>NZ_DASZKT010000036.1:0-1645 GCF_035552695.1 Actinospica sp. | reverse complement strand
GGGCGAACGTGTAGAGCGCGCGGCCGTCGCCGTCGAAGAGCACCTTTCCGTACTGCGAGGAGTTGGCCGCGGGCGTGGCGGAGGCGGTTGCCGCCGTTGCCCCGGGCCCGCTGTTGGAGTGAGGCCGGGATGGCGGCGCTGATGCAGTCGGTGCGGTTGCCGGTGCGGTAGCGGCCGAGGGCTTGGCGGATGCGATCGTGCTCGGAGCGGCGCCTGCGCAGGCGGCCAACGCGACTGCAGAGCCGAGCGCGAGCAGCACCGTGGGTACTGCGAAGATTCGTGACACGAGGTTCCTCCTGTGTCCGGGTGTTTCTCGCTATGGCCCTTTCGCAGCGGCCGGCGATGCTCCCGGGAGCCCGGCCGTAAGGGTTCGTAATCCCGGCGGAGGGGATCTTGCCCGCTCGCAAACTCAGACCTGTTTTGCCGGTCCGAGGCGAACCGTGGAATGCGGCCACGTCTTCCCTGCTCTGCGCGCGCAACGCAGGTCTAAGTCGCAGAAGCCCATCCGCCGCCGCACGGTCCGAACCGCCGCTCAGCCGGGGCTCCGGGAGCCCAGCGCCGAGGGCTTCTCCGCCGAGAACAGCCCGTGGGCGTGAGACTCGCAGCGCGATGCCTGTCGCGGCGTCAGCTCGAGCGTATGAGCATGCCCCAGAACACACAACCGCCGTCGAAGTGAAAGGTCGATCCGCACGAAGCGCCACGGCAGAAGCTTTTCCGCGGCGATCAGCGCTGCCGGCACCGCCATCCACGTCAGGCTCATCGCGCCGAGCGCAAACAGCGCCACCATCCGCGCCCAACAGCAGCCCAGGCACCACGTGGCGAACGCCCATCGAGAACGCCCCGCAAGGTCCATCTTGCCAGGAGTTGGTGAGAAAAGCCGAACGGCGAGCGGCATTTGCCCCGGCATTTGGTCTTCAACGGGGTGAACTCGTAGGCGGCAGCAACGAACAGCGCCGCCCCAGCGAGAGCTTGCCCCGGCCCAATGCCAGGCGAACACGTCTCCCGTCCACGCTCTGCCGGCCTTCAGGACGCCGTACGCTGCGGACACCGCTGCAGCGGGAAGCAGTGCCGTGCCGTCAGCGAGAAGACAGGGACGGTCCTCGCCGGAAATCGGTCCGGTTCGAGAGGGGTATGATCGCGGGGCTGTGCCGTCGCCGTGGGTAGCTTTCGGGGTGGATACGGATCCGCTCGCGCGTGCTCGACAGCTGCAGAGGAGCTGGGAGCGTCTACTCGCTGAGGGCTTGCTCGGTCCCGAGCTGCCGCTGGAAGCGGCGGCGGGATTGCGACCGACGATCGTCGAGTCGTGGCGGCGTTCGCTTGCCACAGGCCTCGATCCGACCGAGTTGGTGCCTCCGATCGCGGCGGACCCGTCGGAGGCGCGGGAGCGGTGGCTCGAGCATCCGCTTGGCCAGCTTGGGCACGTGCTCGCGGCGCAGCTCGGGGGGCTGGCCGAGGAGTCGCAGAGCCTGGTCGTGGTGGCCGATGCGTCCGGGCTGCTTTTGCACATCGATGGCGCCGAGTCGCTGAAGGAGCGCGCTCGCGAGATGAATTTCTTCGAGGGGGCACGGCTTAGCGAGGCGGTCGACGGCACCAACGGCATCGGGACACCGCTCGCGGCAGATCACGCCCTTCAGGTGTTCGCCTT
>NZ_DASZKT010000035.1:0-32862 GCF_035552695.1 Actinospica sp. | reverse complement strand
TGGATCGACCTGACAGCGATGCCGACCTCGGCATCCAAAGCCGCGACCGCCGTGAGCCAAGACGCCGGCATCAACAGCGCTTTCTACCTCCAGTACTTCCAACCATCGAACCGCTGGGCGTTCGCCCGGATGGACGCCGATCGATCGAGGCCAGGTCGCCGTCGGCGAACCGGCCGGCCTCCGCCGCCATGTCCAGCGCGGTGTCGATCACCTCGTCGCCCAGCAGCGCGGCGAGCTCGACCGCGCGGGCCATCTTCGCCCGGACCCGGACCGTCCCGGTGGCCCCGGCCTCGGTCAGCCAGCGTTCCGCGCCCGGCCCGATCTGAAGGAACGCGATCTCGCCCGCCGTGCGGGGCTTGGGTTTCGGCGCCAGGATCGAGCGCCCCGCGGGGTGGTGCGGGTAGTGCTCGTCGACGATCCGCGGGTTGCCGGGGGTCGAGAGGGCGTGGCGGGCGATCTCCGACAGGCCGGCGGCGGTGTCGGCGGTGACGACCAGTTCCTCGCCGACGACCCGGCACCACACGTACCGCCCGACGTGCCCGGGCGGGACCGAGTAGCGCACCGAGCCGAACCGGACCGTCTGCCCGTCGTCGACGACCCGCTGATCACCGATGGCCAGCGCGAACGGAACGTCCGGGACCCGGTGCAGCACCTGGCGCTCGACCGCGAGCCGGTCGACGGGGCGTTTGCCGGTCTCCCGGTGCGCACGGGCGTTGACCCGGTCGCAGAACACCTGGCAGGCCTCGGCCAGCTCGGCGAACGAGCCGTAGTCCGGTAGCAGGTTCGCCGCCTTCGGCACCAGATCCCACTTCGCGATCTTCACCGTGGCCTCGACGCCGCCCTTGGACTCCGGATCGAACGGCACGCACGACTCCACCGAGCAGCCGTAGTGCCGCCCGAGCGCGACCATCTGCGGATGACGGACCGGGATCCCGGCGACGTGCTCGACCGTCACGGTCTTGGCGTTGTCCGAGAGCACGAACGTCGGCACCCCGCCGAGCGTGCGGAACACCTGGTCCAGGTTCGCCGAGGTCGTCCCGACCGTGGAATCCCAGACCGGGATCACCACCCGGAACCTCGACCAGGCCAGCCAGGCGCAGAACAGCCAGGTCTTGCGCCCGCTGATATCAGGGCCCTTTCCCCAGTCGAACTGCAACCAGAGCCCCGGCTCCGGAACCCAGGGCCGATAGGTTCTCCGGCGCCCGGCCTTCCAGGCCTCCTTCGCCTCCGCGACCGCCCGCCGGGTGGTCCGCTCGTTCCCGGTGAAGCCCATCGCGACCAGCTTGCGGTGCGCCACATCCGCGCGGATCTTCCCAACCGAGTCCTCCACCCACTCCTCGACCTTGGCCAGGAACGGGTCGATCGCCCGCGGGCGACGCTCCCGCTCAAACGGACTGCGCCCGGCGTCGCGCAGCGCGACGTACCGCTCGACGGTCTTCGGGTCGACACCAGCCAACTGCGCGGCGGACCACACGGTGTGTGTCAGGTCGTATGCCCTGAGTATTTCCACGATCTCCCTGCCAGACTTCGTCACAGGACCTCTTCGGTGCGGATTGCTGAATGCGGCAAACATCAGCAAACCCGACCGAAGAGGTCCGCTCGATCAACGGGTCGAAACAGGAACCCCCACGACCACCCCACGAGGGTCGGTGGCCACCCACCAAGACTTCTGATGTCCGCAGAACCAGACTCAGCTGTCCGCCCAACAAGACTTTGACACGTCCGCCGTCACGAAGCGCTGAAGGCGCAGGGCTACGGCCCGACGGGAGGTGGGTCATGAGCCGTGACAGGATGCGCGACGAGGACGCTAACGCCCGCTGGTTCCAGGACGTCGCAGCGCAGCTCGCCTTCGACATCACGCCAGACTCCCAGTTGGAAGAAGTCCTCCGCGGGATCATTCGACAGAACGCGCGACCGGCTTCGGCGACACCAGTCTCCGGACCACATCTGGCCACCAGCTCAACAGCGGCGAATTCTCCGGCAGGCCCGGAACCGGCTGCGCCGCCGACCGCAGAGAGCCGGCAGGCACGTGCTCGGTGGGATAGCCGCTTTCTCGCCACCTGCCCGGCATGCCTTGGCACGGGACAGGTCCCACGTCCAAACTCCATCGTCTTGCACGGCTGCATGCTGTGCTGGGAGCGCGGCTTGGTCTCTACTATCGTCGCCGAACGGTGGCGCCGGCGAGCCGACCCTCAGGGCCAAAGCTTCGGTGGAGGTGCAGCCGATAGTGCCTAGACACACCACATCCGGAGACCCGAGTGGCACTTGCCTCACAGCATCAGGCATACCCCAAGCTCACAGCGCATGCGCGCATCGCTCACGCTGAGGTGTAACACGATCAAAGCCCTGAGAAGCACGATCGGGACGGATCTTGAACGGCCGCTCCCACACGCCTCCCACACTGTCCACCATGTGGGATTTCCCGACGTCAGGATGGCGGGACATATCCGGCCCCGGATACGCGAAAGCCCCGGCCATCGCCATGATGGCCGGGGCTTTCATCCGGTGCGCCGTCAGGGACTTGAACCCCGAACCCGCTGATTAAGAGTCAGCTGCTCTGCCTATTGAGCTAACGGCGCTTATGGCAAACCCCGAGTGACCGTTACCGACCGCTTGGTGGGGTTGTGTGGTGCGCGTTAGAGATTACCGTAACTCGGGCCGGGGCGGAAATCGATAAGGGCAGGGCCTGTCACCTGCGGAAACGGCGCAGGCGGAGGGAGTTGGAGACCACGAAGAGGGAGGAGGCCGCCATGGCCGCGCCGGCGATGAGGGGGTTGAGGAAACCCAGGGCGGCGAGCGGGATGGCGGCGAGGTTGTAGGCGAAGGCCCAGAACAGGTTGCCCTTGATCGTGGCGAGGGTGCGGCGGGCGAGGCGGATGGCGTCCACGGCGGCGGACAGGTCGACGCCGGTTCCATCGGGCGAGACGCGCACGAGGGTGAGGTCGGCCGCCTCGATCGCGGCGTCGGCGCCGGTACCCATGGACAGGCCGAGGTCGGCGGTGGCCAGCGCGGCGGCGTCGTTGACCCCGTCGCCCGCCATGGCGACTACGCGGCCCGCAGCTTGGAGAGCAGCGATGGCCTCGGCCTTGCCCTCGGGCAGCACGCCCGCGATGACCGCCGAGTCCGGGATGCCGACCTGCGCGGCCACGGCCCGCGCGGCGGCCTCGTGGTCACCGGTGAGGAGCATCGGCTCGAGGCCGAGGGCGCGCAGGCCGGCGATGGCCTCTCGGGCCCGCGGCTTGACCGAGTCGGCGACGACCAGCACGCCGCGCACGGCACCGTCCCAGCCGACCGCGACCGGCGTCTGCCCGAGGGCGGCCGCCTCGGCGACGACGGCCTCAAGGTCGGCCGGGAGTGGCAGCGACCACTCGTCGGCGAGGTATGCGGGCCGCCCCACGACGACCGCGTGCCCCTCGACGACCCCGGTCACCCCGAGCCCGGCAGTGGCTCGGAAGTCGGTCACCGGCGGGAGCGGAGCGTTCGCGGCGGCGGAGATGGCGCGGGCGATGGGGTGCTCGGCGAGGTGTTCGACGGCGGCGGCAAGCCGGACCAGTTCAGAGGAAGCAGAGGACACGGAGGAGCCGGAGGAAGAGATGGCGGCGGGGGTGGTGGGAGTAGGGGCACCGGCGGCGGCGAGGACATTGGGCGACGCGTCAGCGGCGGCCTCGGGGGCGGTGGCGGCGGGGTGGGCGCTTTGGAGGGTCATTTGGCCGGTGGTGACGGTGCCGGTCTTGTCGAGGACGATGGTGTCTACGCGCTTGGTGGACTCCAGGACCTCGGGGCCCTTGATGAGTAGGCCGAGTTGGGCGCCGCGGCCGGTGCCTACTAGGAGGGCGGTGGGGGTGGCCAGGCCTAGGGCGCAGGGGCAGGCGATGATCAGTACGGCTACGGCCGCGGTGAAGGCGTGGGCCACGCCGCCGCCGGCGAATAGCCAGGCGGCGAGGGTCGCGAGGGCGAGGGCGATGACTACGGGGACGAAGATCGCTGCGACGCGGTCGGCTAGGCGCTGGACGGCGGCCTTGCCGGTTTGCGCGCGGACGACGAGTTCGGCGATCTGGGCGAGCTTGGTGTCCCTGCCGACCTTGGTCGCGCGGACGACGAGGACGCCGCCGCTGTTGACGGTGCCGCCGCTGACCTCGGCCCCCGGGCGGACCTCTACGGGGACTGATTCGCCGGTGAGCATCGAGGCGTCGACGGCGGACATGCCCTCGACGACGACGCCGTCGGTGGCGATCTTCTCGCCCGGCCGGACGACGAAGAGGTCGCCGACGACGAGCGCCTCGATGGCGATGCGTTCCTCGGTGCCGTCGGGCGCGCGCCGGGTCGCCTCCTTGGCGCCGAGTTCGAGCAGGGCGCGCAGGGCCGCGCCGGAGCTGCGCTTCGCCCGCTCCTCCAGGTATCGGCCGAGCAGGATGAAGACGGTGACCGCCGAGGCGACCTCGAGATAGATCTCCTTCGCACCGCGGCTCGCGGTGAGGGAGAAGTCCATACGCATCCCCGGATCGCCGGCCCCGCCGAAGAACAGGGCGTAGAGCGACCAGCCGAACGCCGCGATCGTGCCGAGGGAGATCAGCGTGTCCATCGTGGCGGCGCCGTGCCGCAGGTTGGTCCAGGCCGCACGATGGAAGGGCAGCCCGCCCCAGACGACGACGGGCGCGGCGAGCACGAGGGCGAGCCACTGCCAGTTCCGGAACTGCAGCGCCGGGATCATGGAGAGGACGAGGACGGGGGCGGCGAGGAGGGCGGAGATGAGGAGGCGTTGGTGCAGGGGGAACGGCGGGCGAGCGGCGGGCGCGGAATCGGAGGCGGCCCCGGCGCCGGGCGTCGCGGGGGTCGCAGGGGGCTGTGGAGGGACGGGGAGGGCGGCGCCGTAGCCGGTGGCCTCGACGACGGCGATCAGCTCCGCCGGTGAAACCTCCGGGGGGTATGCGACGGCCGCCTTCTCGGTGGCGTAGTTCACCGTCGCGGTCACGCCCTCGATCCGGTTGAGCTTCTTCTCGATCCGGGCCGCGCACGACGCGCAGGTCATGCCGGTGATGTCGAGCTCGACTCGATCCTCGGTCCGTATGGCGCTCATGGATGCCTCCTGCCGCCGTTGAGTTCCCGCTTCCACGTCGATCCGGCTCAGACCAGCTCGTATCCGGCCTCGTCGACGGCGGCGCGCACCTCGTCCTCGGTGAGCTCGCGGATCGAACCGACGGTCACCTTCTTGGCCTCGAGGTCCACCCGCACGCCGGTCACGCCCTCGATCGCGGAAAGCTCCTCGGTCACGTGGCCTGCGCAGTTGCCGCAGCTCATGCCGTGGACCGAGTAGACGGTGACGACGGGGCTGGAGGTGAGATCAGCGGGCTTCGGGGTGATCTCGATCTCGGTCATGGGGTGCTCCATTCTCCGGTCGTACGAGGGTGTTCGGGTTCTGCGGTTAGGGTTCCGCGGTTCGGGTTCTTCAGGAGCGGACCAGGCGGGCGATCGCGGCGGAGGCCTCGCGCACCTTGGCGTCGGCGACCTCGCCCCCTTCGGCCATGGCCTCGGAAACGCAGTGCGCCAGGTGCTCCTCGAGCAGGCCGAGGGCCACGGACTCCAGGGCGCTCTTGGCCGCGGAGACCTGGGTGAGGATGTCGATGCAGTACTTGTCCTCCTCGATCATCCGCTGCAGGCCGCGAACCTGGCCCTCTATCCGGCGCAGACGCTTGAGGTAGTCGTCCTTGGCATCCGTGTAACCGTGCATCCCGAGCCTCCTTCCTCCAAGAGAACCATACCCCTGTAGGGTATGCCGAAGTCGAGAGCGGAAGCAAGTCAGGCCCCGAGCCGCATCAGCGACCGGGGCCTGACCTTAGAGATATAGAGGGTGAGTGACGGGACTTGAACCCGCGGCCACCTGGACCACAACCAGGTGCTCTACCAACTGAGCTACACCCACCATCGTTCCGCGCTCCACGAGGGAGCTCGGCACTCGCAATAGTGTAGCGGGTCTCCGGGGGTGGTCAGCAACAGCTATTCGGGCTCCGCTAGGAGCCCAGCTTCGCGGCCGCGTCGCGTGCATCCTCCGAGGTCGGGCCGGGCAGCGGGACGAAGACAGTGGCCCGGTAGTACTTGAGCTCCTCGATGGAATCCTTGATGTCGCCGAGGGCGCGGTGGTTGCCGGTCTTCGCCGGGGCCTGGAAGTAGACCCGCGGGTACCAGCGGCGCACCAGCTCCTTGATGGAGGAGACGTCCACGACGCGGTAGTGCAGGTGTCCCTCGAGCTCCGGCATGTCCCGGGCCAGGAAGCCGCGGTCGGTGCCCACGGTGTTGCCGGCCAGCGGGGCCTTGTTGGCCTCGGGCGCGTGCGCGCGGATGTACGCGAGCACCTCGCGCTGCGCCTCGGCCAGGTCCATCCCCCGCTCCAGCTCGGCCAGCAGGCCGGAGCGCGTGTGCATGTCCCTGACCAGGTCCTTCATTTGCGCCAGAGCCTCGGCCGGGGGTTTGATCACCACGTCCACGCCGTCGCCGAGGATGTTCAGATCCGAGTCGGTCACCAGCGCGGCCACCTCGATGAGCGCATCATGCTCGAGATCGAGGCCCGTCATTTCGCAGTCGATCCACACCAGCCGGTCATTCATGGAGTCGAGGGTAACCGCCCGCGCACTCAACCATCCACCGGAGTCTCCACGTCCGCCATGTTCTCGCTCACATCATCCTTGGACTCTTCCTTGACATCGTCCTTGGTTTCGCCCCGGTCATCGGTGCGGAAGCTGCCGCGATACGCGGTGGGCGAGGTGGAGAGCATCCGACGGAAGTGGCCGCGCATCGCGACCAGCGAGCCGAAGCCGCTGCGGATCGCGATCTGATCCATCGGCAGGTCGGTGGATTCGAGCATGCGCTGCGCGTACATGACGCGTTGGGCGTTGAGCCATTGCAGCGGCGCGACGCCCACGGTGCCGCGGAACTTGCGGTCGAAGGAGCGCCGGGACATCGAAGCGCGGGAGGCCATCGCGTCCACGTCCAGCGGCTCGGTCAGGTGGTCGAGCGCCCAGGCCATCGCGTCCGCGAGCGGGTCGCCGCGCAGCTCATCGGGCACGTCGTTGTCGAAGTACGGGGTCTGACCGCCGCGCCGCCCGGCCGGGAAGACGAGGCGCCTGGCCAGCCTCGCGGCGGCCTGGGCGCCGTGGTCGCGGCGCACGACGTGCAGGCAGGCGTCCAGACCGGCGGCCGCGCCCGCGCCGGTGATGATCTCGCCGTCGTCCACGCACAGTTCGCGCGGCAGCACCTGGGCGCGCGGATAGCGGCGGGCCAGGGCCGGGGCGTGCAGCCAGTGCGTGGTGCAGCGGCGGCCGTCCAGCAGCCCGGCCGCGGCGAGCACGAAGACCCCGCTGTCCAGGCCGAGGACGCGGGCGCCCTCCTTGGCCGCGCGGCGCAGCGTGGCCAGCGCCGGCTCCGGGGGGCGGTCGGTGGGCGAGCGCCAGGCCGGCACGATGACGGTGCCCGCGGCGTCGGCGGCGGCCAGTCCGTACGGCGTGGCCAGCAGTATTCCGCCGGTGGTGGGCAGCGGCCCGGCCTCGCCCATGCACGCGAGCAGCCGGTAGTACGGCAGCCCGTGGCCGCGGCGGTCCACGCCGAAGACGGTCAGCGGTATCGCGTTCTCGAACAGCGGCCCGTGCTGGAAGAGGATCACCGCGACGGTCCCCCGGTCCCGATGCGCCGCCAGCTGCGGCGCGGGTCCCGCCGCGACGGTTTGCGGTGCGCCCCGGCGGGGACGGGGTATAGCGCGCTCTGGCGTCACGGTGGGTACGGCTCCGATTCTCCGGCGTCGGGCCGACCCGGTGGGCCGACCTTGCGATCAGGATTCGTATATATTCCAAGATCGCTCCGATTGTCGACTCGGTTCCGTCCCAAGTTTGCCTGACACGCCGTCAGATGTGAGCGGTATCACACCGCCCGGCGGGCCCTGCGGTCACGCAGTGCGACCGGAAGCCGGTCTCCGATGAGGTACGCGGCCGCGCCGAGGCCGAGGGAGACGAGATGTTCGCGCCCGGCGAGGTTCGGCAGCAGCACCGTCTCGAGCACCATGGCGACGGCGATGGCCGACAGCAGGATGTAGGCACGGCATCTGAGCAGGACGTATACCGAGAGCGCGACGACGACGGTCGACGGGCCGGTATCCAGTTCGTACGCGTCGATCTGCGGGGTACCCACACCGAGCACCGCGCTCACAATCCACATGAGGCGCGCGGAGAGCGTGGTGAGCGCATTGGCGCACACGGCGAGCAGCAAAGTGCGCCAACGCCCCAATTGGACCTCGGCGACGCCGAACACGACGAGCACCTGGGCCACCGCTCCCCACGCGGGCAGATCCGGCGCGGGGGCGAACATGGACAGCGGCAGCCGCAGCACGATCAGCCAGATCGGCAGGGCCTGGTAGACGGCGGCGACATGCTCGACCAGCCACCAGCCCGGATCGGTGTGCTGGAGCAGCGCGAAGATCGCGATCAGGGCCGCGGAGGCGAGGGAGAGCGGGATCGCGCGCCAGCCGCGGGCGCGCACCTCGACCAGCACCGGGCGGAAGACGCGGTCGAGTTCGCCGGTGAAGAACTGTGCCACACGCACCGGCGCCCACCGCGTACCGCCGCTGCCCGCCATCCGCTCCGTCCCGCTGGCCACCGTCCCCGAATACCCGCCCCCCGCGGGCCGACACGCAGGGCGTCCGACTCACCCTAGGACATCCGGGGCTCGCGCGCCGGGCATTTCGCGCCCCCCGCGAGCGGGTCAGAGCTCAGAGGTTGTCGCGCAGCGCCGCGAGCCCGCTCTCCACGAGCGGGGCGACCCAGCTGCCGGCGCACTCCAGGCCGGGCGGCACGTGCAGTCCGTGCTTGACCCGGTAGTGCAGCACCTCGAGCAGTCCGGCCACGCGGTAGTGGTTGAGCGCGATGTACCAGCCGATCCGGCTCAGGTCGAAGCCGGTGCGGGTCGCGTAGCGGTCGGCGAGCTGCCGCTTGGAGGGGAAGCCGCGGGTGCGGGTGTGCGCCGAGGCGATCGGGTTGAGCGGCTGGTCCGGGCCCTCCCAGAAGGTCAGCAGCAGCCCGAGGTCCACCAGCGGGTCCCCGATCGTCGCCGCCTCCCAGTCCAGCACCGCGTTCACCCGGCCGATGGAGGCCAGATCGAAGACCACGTTCTCCAGCCGGTAGTCCCCGTGCAGCACGGCTATCCGGCTGGTGTTCGGCACCCCGGCGCGCAGCGCGGCGGCCAGCCGGGCGAGCCTGGGCACCTCGCGGCTCGCGCTGGCCGCGTGCAGCCGGTCCCAGCGGTCGACCTGGCGGATGAGGAACTGGTCGGTGCGCGCGTAGTCCGCGAGGCCGGCCGCGCGCACGTCCAGCAGGTGCAGCGCGACGAGCACGTCGAGCAGCCCGTGCGAGATCGCGCGCGCCTGGCTGGGACTGAGCGCCGCGCACTGCTTCTCGGAGCGGTAGACGGTGCCGATCGCCTTGGCGGTGACGAAGAACGGCGCGCCGATCACCGAGGTGTCCTGGCACAGCAGGTACGGCTCGGCCACCGGCACCCGGCCCGCCCGCCCGTGCGCCTGATGCAGGGCCCTGATGACCTGGTACTCGCGCCGGATGTCCGAGCGGCTGGTCTCCGGGGCCGGGGCGGCCAGCGCGGCCGGCACCGGGACGTGCCCGCCGGGCCCGAGCGGCAGCGGCGGACGGCGCAGCACCAGCACCCGGCCCTCCCCGTCGCAGAGCTCGTAGCTGAGGTTGGACCGCCCGCCGGGCAGCGGCATCGCGCGCAGCGGCGGTCTGATCGAACCCGGCAGCCGCACCGCGAGGTAGCGGGTCAGTCTCGGCAGGTCGATTCCCACGACCGTCTCCGACCAGGTCTCGGCGGTCCCCGAAGCGCCCACCGCGTGGTCCGGGGACGGGCCGTCCATGGCGCCGATGCTCACCGGCAGCTCCCAGCTCTATGAAGTACTGACGTCTCTGATCCCCCCGTTGGCCGCACCTCGGCCGGCCAGGCCGGGTGGGTATCAGGACGGGGCGCTCACAGCGCGCGCCCCGCTCGCAACGTAATGCGACGCGAGCCGGTTGGCTAGAGGGTGGCTTGGGGGCGGTATTTCCCTACTGTTACGGATCTCCCCCCTCCACGAATTAAGCAAGCGTTGCTAGGTTGGTCCTCGGCAAGATCTGGAACCGCCACTCACGCAACGGGAGAGGTCGTGACGAAGCAGCGGAATCAGGACACGACGTCCTTTACACGGTCACGGCGTCTCACCGTGGCCTTCGCACTCTCCCTGGGCGCGGGATCGATCGTGTACGGCACGGCCCTCGCCTTCCCGGCGGCGGCGGCTTCGGCCTCGCCGAGCCCGTCCTGCACCAGCACGGCGACCGCGTCGGCCTCACCTTCGAAGTCTGCGACGGCGAGCGATTCGCCCACGGCTTCGAGCACTGACTCGATATCCCCGACGGCGACGCCCACGGCCACCGGCACCGGCACCGGCACCGGCACCGGCGGGACCGGCTCGCCGACCGCCACCGGCACCGGCACGACCTCGAGCCCGCCCCCGACGTGCTCGACGGACACCGCCACCGCGACGGCGACCGCCACGAAGTCCGCGTCGGCGTCGGCGAGCGCGTCGCACACCGCGTCGGCCAGCGCGTCGCCGAGCAAGACGAAGACGACCACGGCGGCCAGCACGACCCCCGCGAGCGGCGGCATACCCACGCAGCCGGCCGGCGGCGGCATCTCGTCGATTCCGACCTTCGGCTACCCGGGCTCCGACTCGTACTTCCCGTACACCGCCGTTCCCCCGGGCGACGCCGCCTACCAACTCTCGCACGGCACCATCACCCGCGCGCAGATCATCGCCCGCGCGGAGCTGTGGGTCGAGGCGCAGGTGCCCTACAGCCAGACCAACTGGTACACGAACCAGAACGGCACCTACCGGCAGGACTGCTCCGGCTACGTGTCGATGGCCTGGGACCTGGATCAGAACACGGACTTCTGGACCGGGAACCTGAACCTGGTCTCGCAGACCATCGACCCCTCCGAGCTGCTGCCCGGCGACAACCTGCTCTCCTCGAAGCACACGGTCCTGTTCGCGGGCTGGGCGAACTCGCAGCACACCGAGTTCAACTACTACGAAGAGGCGCACCCGGGCACGGTCGCGCGGTACGTCGTGGACGCGCCGCTCTCCGCCTTCGTGGACAACGGTTTCGCGGCCTTCCGGTACGACGGAGTGGTCAACTCGACCACGCTGCCGCCGAACCCGTCCTCCGGCGACCTCTACGCGACGCTCTCGCAGCTGGCCTCCGAGATCAACCCGCCCGGCGTGAGCCCCTACGCGCCGCTCGGCCTGGGCGGGTACGGCCCGGCCACGGCCGGCGCGTCCGCGAGCTCCACGTCGACGCAGATCTCCCCGCAGCTCGCGGCGGACGACATCGTGAGCAGCGAGGGCATGCACAGCGAGGGCATGGTGCTCGGCGTGAGCGGCGTGTTCCTGATCGGCGCGGGCCTGCTGCTCCGGCGTCCGTTCTCGCTGCGCGGGTACCGCCGCAAGCACTGAACACAAGCACTGAACACCTGCCAAGCCGTTGCTCTTGTACCGCGGCCGAAATTGGACTATACCTGTGCTCGCTATGGTCTAGTCCATTTCGGCTGCCCGCACCTCAGGCTCGCCCCGTACCGAGGAGAGCAAGTCGTACATGAGCATATTGAGACGATCGTTCGCGCCCCTGTTGATCGCGGCCACGTTGCTCACGGCGGACATCGCGCTGCCCGGCGCGGCGCAGGCCGCGGCCCCGGCCGAGGCGCACGCCGGCGGCAAGGTCGCCATCGGCTTCTTCACCCAGTGGAGCATCTACAACGGCTTCCTGGAGAAGGACCTGATCAGCGACGGCGCCGCGAGCAAGCTGACCGAGATCAACTACGCGTTCTCGAGCGTGTCCGCGGCCGGCCTGTGCACCTCCGGCGACTCGTGGGCCGACTACCAGAAGCCGTTCACCGCCGACCAGGCCGTGAACGGCGTGGCCGACACCTCGGCCCAGGCGCTCGCGGGCAACTTCAACCAGCTCAGGGAACTGAAGGCGAAGTACCCGAAGCTCAAGATCGTGATGTCGATCGGCGGCTGGTCCTGGTCCGGCCAGTTCTCGCAGATCGCCTCGACGGCGGCAGGCCGGCAGGCCTTCGTGAACTCCTGCGTCGACCAGTACCTGAACGGCAACATCCCCGGGCTGGCCCCGGGAGCCGCCAAGGGCATCTTCGACGGCCTCGACATCGACTGGGAGTACCCCAACGAGCCCGGCAACGGCAACCCCTACGGGCCGCAGGACACCCCTGACTACACCGCGCTGCTGCAGAGCTTCCGCGGCGCCGTGGACCAGGCCGGCGCGGCCAACGGCGAGCGCTACGTGCTGACCGCGGACGTGTCGCCGAACCAGTACACCGCCGCCCAGCAGCTGCAGCTCCCGCAGCTCGCGAAGTCGCTGGACTGGTTCAACGTGATGACGCTGGACTTCCACGGCGCCTGGGAGAACCAGACCGACTTCACCTCGAACCTGCTGCCCGATCCGAAGGACCCGCAGGCCGCGAACGACAAGTTCTCGATCCTGCAGAGCGTGCAGTACTACGAGCAGCACGGCGTCCCGGCGGACAAGATCGCGCTGGAACTCCCGTACTACGCGCACGCCTGGACCGGCGTCGCGAACGTGAACAACGGGCTGTACCAGAGTGCGACGGGCGCGTCGGCGGAGGATCAGGCCGCGTACAACGTGGTCGTCAACCAGCCGGGCACGGTGCACTACGACCCGGTGACGGCGTCGATCTGGAAGTACGACCCGGCGTCCGAGACGTTCTACTCGTACGATTCCCCGCAGACCCTGACGGAGAAGGGCCTGTACATCGATCTCGCCGGCCTGCGCGGCGCCTCGGTGTGGTCGCTCGACGAGGACACGACCAGCGGCGCGCTCACGAACGCGCTGACGGCTTCGATGTTCTAGCCGACGGCTTCGCTGTTCTAGAGTTCCGGGCCCCTGCGATCGTGAATCTCCCCGGTCGCAGGGGCCTGCGGCAACTCCCGGGGGGCCCGTGGCAACGCGCCGCCGAAGAGCACGAACGCGTCCAGCAGCCAGACGCCGAGCCACACCCGCAGTGAGATCGATTCGGCCGTGACTAGGCCGTAGACGTAGAGACCGAGCCAGAGCAGCAACAGGCAGATGATCAGGCCGTCGGTGTACTTCCGCCCGACGAATCCGGTCGCCACGAAGGCGAAACCGCTCAGCAGCAGGAGCGAGACCCACCCGGTGTGGTGGTTGTTCCACTCCAGCCAACCGGCTCCCGCCAGCCACGGGATGCCGAGGACGCAGAAGAACACGACGGAGTTCGACTCGCCGGCCTGCTTCTTCTCGACCGGGGTGTCGGTCGCGGGGAGATACGTCGGAGGTATCGCGTCCTCGGGCTCGAGCACCATACCCAGACCATATAGTCTGACTGTTTTCCTGTCAGATCGCCGACTGCGCCTGCCAGGAGGACCAGGACTCCTGCCAGTCGTTGAAGCCGTTGCCCAGCGCGGCGGTGCGCGGGGAGTTGATGACGCGGATGACGTCGCCGGGCAGGGTGCTGTCGAAGTACCACTCCGCGTCGCCGGGGTTGGTGCCGACGCAGCCGTGGGACACGTTGGTCACTCCCTGGGCGGACATCGACCAGGGGGCGGAGTGGATGTATGAGCCCGAATAGGTGAAGTGCACGTCCCACTTCACGTCGGGGATGTCATACGCGTCGCCGAGGCCCGCTGTGCGCGAGTCCATGCGGACATCGGAAGACTTGTCGATCACCGCGTAGGTGCCGGCCCAGGTGTCGAGTCCGGGCATGCCGCCGGTGACGGCGAAGCTGTGCACCTCCTGGCCGTCGCGGTAGACGGTGGCGTGGTCGCTCGCGAGGTTGACCAGGGTCTCCTGGTCGCGGCCGACGGTGAAGTCGAGGCTGTGGTCCTTGGCGCCGAACTGGCCGTCGCCGATCTGCACGCCGCTGAGAGACATCGCCACGTGCACCTTCGTGCCCGGCTTCCAGTAGTTCCGCGGCCGGTAGTCGACGCGCTGGCTGGAGAGCCAGCCCCAGGAGCCCGGCTGCTCCGGGGTCGAATAGACCGTCAGGGCGTGCTCGACGCCGGCGCGGTCGGCCTGCGGGACCGGATGCTCGAACTCGAGGACGACGGGCTGGCCGACGCCGACGGTCGAACCGTCGACCGGGTACATGTCGTCGAACCTGATGTTGTTCTCCTCGTTGGCGGTGGAGAACGTCTCGTGCTGCAGTCCGACGCCGTTCACGCTCGGCGCGCTCGTCTCGGCGGTCAGCTGATAGGTGTCCGCGACGCGCAGGTCAGCGGCGGACGTCCACGTTCTGCGGTCCGCGCTGTAGCTGCCGGCGACCGCGTGGGCGGCCGCGTCGGCGAGCGTCACGGAGCCGATCGTCTCGCCCGCCGGGGCGGTGAGCACGACCGGCGTGTCCGGGGTGACGCCCGAGGACCCGTCCGCGACGCTGGCCTTCGCGGGCGCCGCGTTGTTCACCGGCGCCGCCACGTACCCGTCGCCGGAGCCCGAGCCGCCGCCCAGCACACCCGACTCGACGCCGAGCCAGCCGGCCCCGGCCACCACGACCGCCGCGACGCCGAGCGCCGTGGGAGCCTTCCACCGTCCCCTGCTGAGCCTGCTGCCTACTCCGTTCACGAGAGTAGTGTGCTCCGGTTCGACCATTAATATGCAGATTTGTCAGTCGGATGGAGCAGACGTATGTCGTGTTCCTTGACAAGCGGGTGAAGATCCGTCAGCTCAGGGGCTGATCTTCACCGGCACGGTGAGCGTCGTCTCGTTGAAGTTGTCGCTGCGGATGGTCACGCTCAGGGTCCAGGTTCCCGGGAAGCCGAGCGCGAGCGGCTGGTCCACGTAGTGACCGGGGCCGTCTCGCACGATGGTCGCGGTGAGCGGACCGAGCTTTTGGGCCGGAAGGGTGAACTGCAGGGTGATCTGAGCCGCGTCGTACGGCAGGCCCTTCGCGTTGTTCACGTAGAGGTGCGCCTGGTTCGGGCCCTCGGTGCCCGGGCCGACGTAGACCGTGATCGTGCCGGAGGCCGTGCCGGTGTTGAAGGCCAGCGTGGCGTTCGTCGGCCCGGTCTGGGCCGCCTCGGCCGTGCGGCCCGGCTGACTCTCCACCAGGATCGAGCTGATCGCCAGGACGATCAGCGCCACGCCGGCCTCCAGCGCCACCGAGCGGCGCAGCCGGGACAGCAGGTCAGCCGGTTCCATCCGCTGGGCCTGGGCGACGGCGACCCGGCCGGTGTGCTCGACCGTGCGGCGGATCCAGTCGCGGGCCATCCAGCCGAGGCCGGCCAGGATGCACAGACCGCCGATCTTCAGTACGACCATTCGGCCGTACGGGGTACCGCTCAGCGCCGACCAGGAGCCGACGTTGCGCCAGGCCTGGTAGACGCCGCTGACCACGAGCGCGCCGACGCAGCAGAGCGCGAGGCGGGAGAAGCGCTGGACCGCGGTGACCGACGCGGCCACGTCTGATCTGGAGTCCGACGTCGGGCGGCAGACGACGACAACGAGCATCGCGAGGCCGCCGAGCCAGAGTCCCATCGACGTCAGGTGGACCAGGTCGGAGAACACGGCGATCGGCACCTGTTCCCCGGTCGACGCGTGGTCGCCCGCCGCCCAGGTCGCCGCGCCGAGCACGCCGAGGACGCCGATCGCCGCCAGGAAGTACCCGCGGCCGCGGGCGGTCGCGGCCGGCAGCCGGTTGAGCGTGGCCGCCAGCAGGGGCGCGGCGAGGGCGAGCAGCAGCAGGCGCGCGACGACGGCCTGGCCGAAGCGCGTGTTGAGCGTGCCGCTGAGCACGCTCGAATCGAGGGCGCTGCCGAGCGGCAGCTCCCCCGCGTACGCACCTTGTACGACGAGTACTCCGATCGCGGCAGCGAGCGACGCCGTCCAGCCGATCGCCAGCACTCGGAAGGACCGCCGATCGGACGCACTCTTGGGCGAGCACAGGGCCAGGAAGGCGAATCCGCCGAACAGCAGCGCGTAACCCAGATAGCCCAGCCAACGCAGCGCGCCGTAGAAGAGGCCGACGGCGGTGCTCGACTTCACGTTGATCGAGGCCTCATTGACCTTCGTCGCCGACGCGGTGCCGACAGAGAACACGAATGCGCCCTCGACCGGGTGCGAGTCGGCCGAGATCACGTGCCAGGCGATCGTGTACGTGCCGTTGGCCAGGCCGGAGCGCAGGCCGATTTCGATCTCGGCGGGGTTCGAGGTGGACGTGGTGTCGCCGTCGTCCACGCGGTCGCCGTTCGGATTGAAGACCCGGATGCTGTCCGCGCTGATTCCGACGGCCTCGTCGAAGGTGAGCGTGACCTGGCCGGGCGCGGTCGTGACCACGGAGTTCTGCGCGGGGGTCGAGCCCTCGAGCGTGGCGTGCGCCGAGGCCGGAGCGGCCACCGCGAGCACGATGCCCACGGCGACGGCGAGCGAGACGAGCAGGGCCCTGGCCCGGCGGAAACCCGCCGGGCCAGGGGATGCGGGCGACAGCCTCACGGGGTGTCGCTCCGACGGGTCTTGCGGACGAACAGCAGCGCGGCGATGCCGCACGCGGCGCCGATCGCGCCGAGTACGAGCCCTGCGATGCCGAGGCCGTTGCCGGAGGACGAGGACGATGCGGAGGTCGACGCCGCAGCGGGAGCCGCGGAGGCCGTGGCCGTCGCCGTGGCCGAGCCGGACGAGTCCGGGGTGAGGGTGAGCACGGGTGCCGGGTGGTCCGGGTTCGGGTTGCTGCTCGTGCTCAGATCGATCCAGCGCACGACGTCGCCGTTCGAATACGTCTGCACCGCCTTGAAGGCCAACTGCGTCGTGTCGCTCGGCAGCGGGTCCACGGAGACCTGGAAGTCCTGGTACTGGCCCGGCTGGATGCTGCCCCCGGTCCAGTCGATCTCGTTGACGGCGGTGGTGAACGTGCCGTCGTCGGTGGTCAGCGGCTTGGCGAGCTTCACGGTGTGCACGGCGATCGTCCAGCCCGGCACCGGCTTCGCGAGCACCTGGGCGATCGGGTGATCCGTGGGGATCTGCAACTGCAGGGAGACCGTGTTCGCGCTCGACTCCTCGTTCGGCACCTTGAAGGTGAGCTCCGCGGTGGATCCCTGCGGCAACGAGGTCGGGCTGACGGTGACGTGGGCGGACGCGGTGGCGGCGATGGCCAGACCGGCGAAGGTGAGGGCGCCGACAACGGCGGCGCGGCGGCCCGAAGGCACGCCGAGGGAAGGCAGCATTAAACGAGAGCCCTTACATGTTGGTGATCGGGTGGAGCCTCCTATTCGTGCGGGGAACGAATGCGGGCGGACCGCGCAGCACCCGCGGGCTCGGCGCGGGACCCTCGGGCGGCGACGTCGTCTGCCGTGCGGTGGCGTGGATTCCGCGACGAGCCGGCAGCGGCGGCGGGCTGCTCAGTGCGGCGATCAGGCGGCGCGCGAGGAAGTCCCCGGCCGGGGCGGCGAGCGACGCGACGGTACGGCAGAGTGCGAAGAAGCTGCTCTCGCCGCGACCGAGCCACCAGCCGCTGACGAGCACGGCGACGACGTGCGCCAGGACCATGGCGGACGTGCCGTGGCCGGAGCCCATGGAAGAGCCCGGCATGCCCGGCATCGTCTTCGGGCAGAACCAGCCGAGTTCGACGTGCAGGCCGAGCTGCGCGAGCCCGAGCACGAGGGTGATGGCGAGCGACGACCGTTGCCTGCGGGCGAGGCCGTAAGCGGCCAGCCACACGATCGGCAGGGCGAGACCCGGCCCGACCCAGCTCGGGTCGCTGCCGTTGGCCAGCCGGTGCAGTTCGGTGCCGGTGCCGACGCAGACGAGCGCGAACAACGCCGCCCGCAGCACCCTGACCGAACTCGATTCCACGTGGCCCAGTGTGGCGCATCGACGGCGACCGATGAATGGCGGGGGCGCGCGGAGTCACATGTTTGCAAGCCCGGCGCACTGTTATAACGTTCGCTCACCGTGAGTAACGAATGTGTTGCGCGGGAAGCCCACTATGCGGAGGGATGCCACGTGCTGTCGATTTCGCCGCTTCTCGCCTGGTTTTTCACTCTTGTACTGCTGCTGCTGGCGGGACGGGCGACGGCCCGGCTCGCCCTCGAGAACCTGCCGGGCCTGGACCGCCATCGTGAAATCGGGCACGCGGCGATGAGTTCGGGCATGGCGGTGCTGCTGGCTCCGGGCGTGCCGCGGCCCCCCGGTGTCGTGAGCGTGAGCTTCTTCGCCGCGCTCGCCACGTGGGCCGCGTTCGACTGGGGACGTCGGGTGCGGGCCCGACTCCGTGGCCGCGCGGTCGAGTCCTGCACCGGCTCGCCCTTGCTCGATTCGCACCACGGGATCGTCGGAGTGGCGATGGTGGTCATGCTGCTGCGTCCCGGGATGGGAACGGCGATGCCCGGAATGGCGATGGGCGCACCACCCGGAACTGCAACGTTGCTACTCACGGCCTACGTCTGGATCGCGGCGCTCGTCCTCGGCGTCGGGATGACGCGCGTACTCGCGGCTACCGCGGAATCGGGGGAAACTCAGACCGTGCTCTCGTCGCCGGCGACGGTCTACGCGTGCGAGCTGGCGATGACGGTACTGACCGGGCTGATGCTCGTAGCATGAACCGGTGATGGAAATCCGCAGCGCCGACAACACACTCACGCTCCGCCCCTGGCTGCCACGCGACGTCCCGGCGCTCGTGAAGGCGCACGCCGACCCGGGCATGCGCCGTTGGCTTCTCAGGCATATCGAGGACGAGGAGCAGGCGCGGGACGCGATCGCTCACCAGGAAGAGGAGTGGGCTGACGGCACACGCTTCGTATTCGCGGTGACTGCGGCGACCGCTGTGACTTCGGCCGACGAGTCGGAACCCGTCGGCAGCGTCTCCGTCAAACGAATCAGCCGCATCAGCGACGCACCCGGTGCCGCCGAAGTCGGCTACTGGACGGCATCCGAGGCGCGCGGCCTTTCCATCGCGGTGCGAGCGGTCGAGGCGGCGCTGCCGTGGGCGGCCGAGCAGTGGGCGGCGGACGGAGCGCCGGTTTCCCGCTTCGAGCTCATCCATACGATCGGCAACGACGCCTCCTGCCGCGTCGCCGAGAAGCTGGGCTTCGAGCTTGCGGAGCAACTGCCGCCGCATCCGCCGAAGTTTCCGGAGCCGGGGCACCTGCACGTGCGTCACTGAGCGACACTGAGCGACTCAACGAGGGGGGAAAGACCATGCGGGGCAAGGGCATCAACTACGACACCGGCTTCTTCCCGGGCGGCGAGGACTCGCGCCCCGGCTTCGATCCGGAGACGGCGCGACGCGAACTGCGCATCATCGCCGACGAACTCCACTGCACGGCCGTGCGGATCTCCGGCGGCGACCCGGAGCGGCTGGAGGTCGCCGCGCGACACGCCGCCGAGGCCGGGCTCGAGGTCTGGTACGCGCCGTTTCCGTGCGAGAAGACCCGCGAGGAGCTGCTGCCGTATTTCGCCGACTGCGCGCGTCGGGCCGAGCGAGTCCGGCTCACCGGCGCCGAGGTGGTGCTGGTGACCGGCTGCGAGATGACGCTGTTCGACCACGGCTTCCTGGACGGCGCGAACAGCTTCGAGCGCATCGACACGCTGGCCAACGGAGGACCGGCCGTCTGGTCGCGGCTCGGCCAGATCGGCCGCGCACTCAGCGATTTCCTGAGCGAAGTGGTCGACGCCGTGCGCGCGGAGTTCGGCGGCAAGCTGAGCTACGCGTCGGGCACGTGGGAGTTCATCGACTGGCGGCGCTTCGACTACGTCGGCGTGGACGCGTACCGCGACGCGAACAATGTCGCGACCTTCAGCGAGGAACTGCGCCGCCACTCCGTGCACGGCAAGCCGCTCGCCATCACCGAGTTCGGCTCGTGCACGTACAGCGGCGCGGCCGACAAGGGCGGCCTCGGCTGGGCGATCCTGGACACGTCACAGCGGCCGCCGCGGCTCGGCGGGGTCTACGAGCGCAACGAGGGCGAGCAGGTGCGCTACCTGACCGAACTGCTTGAGATCTTCGAGGCCGAGGGCGTGGACAGCGCCTTCTGGTTCACCTTCGTCAACGAGCGGGCCACGCACAGTCCGGACGGCGACCCGCGGGACGATCTGGACATGGCCGGCTACGGCGCGGTGAAGACGCTGGCCGACGGCGCGCGCGGCACGGCGTTCCCGGAGCTCGGCTGGGAGCCCAAGGAAGTGTTCCACGCCATCGCGAAGGCGTACGGAGCCGCCGACCGGGAGAGCTGACTGCGCGGGCTGACCGCGCGGGGCTGAATCAGCCCGCGAAGTTCAGGTTCGACACGTTCGACGAGAAGGTGGCCGCGTGCTGCGCGATCGTGTCGGAGTGCTGCTGCAGCGCGGCCACGTGCGGCTGGAGCCCGGCGGGGTCGAGCATGAACTTCTCGGTGGCACCGCCCGAGACGGCGCCGACGGCGGCGAAGGTGAGCCCGTTCACGGCCTTCTCGACGAGGCCCTCCAGCGGTACCACGGCGGCGCCGATGACCTGGCCCATGATCTGGCCGATGATCTCCTGCTCGAGGAAGTCGACGACCTTGCGGCCCGCGGCGATGATCACGGCCTCCGCGGCTTCGGCGATACCGAAGGTCAGCACGGCGGCGGCCTGGTCGGCGACGAACGTGGCCGCCATGACGATGAGTTCGGCGATCGCGGCGGTCTTGAGGCCCACGATGGCGTCGGCGGCCACGTCCAGGGCCTCGGCGACGACCTTCGAGCCCTCCTGCAGGTCCTGCATGTGGCTGTTCGACATCTGCCCCCACGCGGCGACCAGCTGGTCGTACGAGCCGCCCTGGTACGACTCCTGCATCTGCTGGATCGTGGAGGTCGCGGCCTGGTGGGTGGACTCCAGGTTGGTGGCGAAGTCGCGGACGTGGCCGGCGAACTCGCGCACCTTGTCCTCGTCCACGTTCGGCCAGTTGATGCCGATGACGCTGAGGAAGTCCACCACCGGACCGGGCAACTCGATGGACACTGTCGCCACCCCCACTTACTCGCAAACTCAGAACCCGCATGAACCGACGGAGTTCAGCTTACGCGGCCGACCCCGAGTTACGTCTAGCCAGCCCGGCCAGATAATCGTTGTAGTCGTTGAGTTCCGCGTCTCCGTCGCGGTCCGCTTTGCGGTCCTTACGCTTCGCTTCGCGCCGGTCGGACTTCGCCCACTGCACGAAGAGAACCAGCAGCACGATGATCGTCGGCGCCTCGCCGAAGGCCCAGGCGATCGAGCCCGCGGTGTTCTGGTCGGACAGCGCGGTCAGCCCCCACGAAGCGGGCGGATTCGCGAACGCGGTCTCGAACAGCGAGTTCGACATCATGATCGCGATGCCGAAGAAGGCGTGGAACGGCATCACCGCGAACAGTTCGAGGATCCGGATCACGAACGGCGAGCGGTGCGGCGCCGGATCCACCCCCATCACCGGCCAGAAGAACAGCAGGCCGACGACCAGGAAGTGCACCAGCATCGCGTCGTGGCCGACGCGGCTGCGCATCAGGAAGTCGAACAGCGAGGTGAAGTAGAGCCCGTACAGGCTCACGACGAACAGCGGCAGCGTGAACAGCGGCGAGGCGACGACCTTCGCGAACCTGCTGTGCAGCAGGGCCAGGATCACCTCGCGCGGGCCGGTGCGGCCGGGTCCGGCCGGGTGCAGGACACGCAACGCGAGGGTGATCGGCGCGCCGAGGAGCAGGAACAGCGGGTCGACCATGGAGAGCATCATGTGCTGCACCATGTGCGCGCTGAACAGGTACATGCCGTACTCGTTCAGGCCGGTGCAGGTGATGCCGAGGAAGACCAGCATGCCGACGAGGAAGCTCACGGTGCGGTTGATCGGCCACGCGTCGCCGCGCAGCCGCAGCCGCAGCACGCCGAACACGTACAGGCCGGTCACCAGGATGGAGACGACCAGGAAGAACGGCTCCGGATGCCAGGTCAGGTACGACGAGACTCCCGGTGGCGGAAGAGTGTCCGCTCCCGGCATCCCTGGCATTCCCGGCATGCTGCTGGCCATGTCGGCTACTTTAACCCTCGCCTCAGCGGAAGGCGGGGGCGGGGTAGAGCGAGAAGAACACCGTGACGACCAGCGCGAGTCCGACCGCGATGCGCGGGCCGAGCGGGATCGAGCGGGAGAGCGTCGAGCGCTGGTCGCCGGTCGCCGGGGCGAACAGCGCGGCGGCCCAGCGGAGGTAGTAGAAGAGGGCGATCACGACGTTGACGGCCATCACGACGGCGAGCCAGGTCAGCCCGCCCGAGATCACCGCGCGGAAGACGGCCACCTTCGCGAACAGGCCCATCAGGCCCGGCGGAAGTCCGGCCAGGCAGAGCAGGAACAGCCCGAGCGGCCACGCGGCCCGCGGCTGACGGCTGCTCAGCGACCGGTAGTCGGCCAGCTCTCCGCCGCCCGGCAGCGTGCCGCCGAGGGCGCTGACGACACCGAAGGCGCCGAGGTTCATCGCCGCGTAGAACACCAGGTAGGCGACCGACGCGGTGACGGCCGGTCCGAGGTTCCCCGCCGCGCCGACCGCCTCGCGGCCCAGGTCGGTGCCGTTCCAGGTGGTCACGGCCAGCGGCACCAGCACGTATCCGGCCTGTCCGATCGTGGACCAGGCCAGCAGCCGTACCGCGGAACGCTGCCGTAGCGCGACGACGTTGCCGAGGGTCATGGTGATCGCGGCGAGGATCGCGATCAGTGTCCCCAGGTTGTGGATTTCGGTGCGGAAGGCGATCTCGAGGGTGAGGATGAGCCCGGCGAATCCGGCGGTCTTCGAGACGACGGAGAGGTAGGCGGCGACGGGGACGGGGGCCCCGACGTAGACCTCGGGGGTCCAGAAGTGGAAGGGCACGGCCGAGACCTTGAACGCGAAGCCCGCCAGCGTGAGCACCATGCCGGTCGCCAGGATCGAGGCGTGGTAGCCGGTGACGTGCAGCACGGCCTGCACGTTGGCGAAGTAGACCGAGCCGGTCACGCCGTACACCAGCGAGATCCCGAACAGCATCACCGCTGTGGACGCCACCGACATCAGGAAGAACTTCAGCGCCGCCTCGGCGCCGGTGACCTCGCCGCCGCTCTTGCGTCCGAATCCGACGAGCGCGTAGGCGGGCAGCGAGAGCGTCTCCAGGCCGACCGTCATCGTGATGAAGTCGCGTGCGGCGGCCATCACCAGCGCGCCGGTGAGCGAGCAGAGGATGAGGAAGTGGTACTCGCCGAACGGGACCTTGAAGCGGCGCGGCGCCATCAGGACCGTGAGAAGGGTTCCGGCGAGCAGCAGTGTCTGGATGGTCAGTGAGAAACGATCGGCGGAGTAGGAGCAGCCGAGGACGCCGGTGTGGCCGGGGGTCGCGCAGAACGTGAGGCGCGGCGTGTTCGCGACCCCGCCGATCCACAGGCCGAGTTCCGCGAACAGCGCGATGACGAGCACGCCCGCGGTCAGCCAGGCCAGGTCGCCCTTGCGTTCGTCGGGGGTGAACAGGTCCGTGAGCAGCACGCCGAGGGCGCCGAGCGCGACGATCAGCACCGGCATGATCGCGGCGTAGTCGATGCTCTGGTTCATGTCAGCTCGCTCCGAGGACGTGGTGGACGGCCGGATCCGCGGCGGCGAGCACCACCGCGGGCCACAGGCCGGCGAGCAGGGTCAGCGCGGCCAGCGGAATCCAGGACAGCCACTCACGCGTCGTCAGGTCCTGGTCGTGCTCCAGGACCGCCGCGTTCGCCGGGTCGGTGACCGTGCCCATGCACACGCGGCGCACGACGAGCAGCAGGTAGGCCGCCGTCAGCACCATGCCGATGCCCGCGATCGCCATGTATACGTGGAAGGCAGTGACGTTGACGCCGGGTCCGGGCCGCGCCGCGCCGACGAGTACGTAGAGTTCGCCCCAGAATCCGGCCAGGCCGGGCAGCCCGAGCGAGGCGACGGCCGCGAACGCGACCAGCGCGCCGTAACGCCGGGAGCGGCCGTAGAGTCCGCGGCCGATCGTGTAGAGGTCCGTGGTCCCGTAACGCTCCTTGAATCCGCCGACCAGGAAGAACAGCAGGCCGGTGATCAGGCCGTGCGCGACCGAGGCGTACAGCGCGCCGTCGATGCCGACCTGCGTCATCGACGCGATGCCGAGCAGCGTGAAACCCATGTGGCCGACCGACGAATAGGCGATCAGCCGTTTGAGGTCCCCGCCCTCGCGGATCTGCGCGAGGCAGGCGAGCGAGCCGTAGACGATCCCGATGACGCCGAACGCGCCGAGCGCCACGGCGTAGTGATGCAGCCCCTGCGGGACCTCGCCGACGCCGACGCGGATGAAGCCGTACGTGCCCATCTTCAGCAGCACGCCGGCCAGCAGCACCGAGCCGACCGTCGGGGCCGAGGTGTGCGCGTCCGGGAGCCAGGTGTGCAGCGGCCACATCGGCGTCTTGATGGCGAACCCGAGCCCGGCGAGCACGAACGCGAGCCCCTGCGCACCTGCCGTGATGCCGAGGCCGTGCCGCTGCTGCAGCGCGACCATGTCGAAGGTGCCGGTCTTGGCGTGGATCACCAGGAATCCGAGCAGCATCAGGGCCGAGCCGAGCAGCGTGTACAGGATGAACTTCGTCGCCGACTGCTGCTTCGTCGTGCCGCCGTGCGCGTCGTCGGCACCCCAGTGCGAGATCAGGCCGTACATCGGCAGAAGCACGAGCTCGAAGAAGATGAAGAACAGCAGCAGGTCCAGCGAGACGAACGTGCCGACCATGCCGACCTCGAGCGTCAGCAGCAGCGCGGTGAACGACCGTCCCCGGCCGTCGCGGGTCGTGGTCCTGACTGAATAAAGAAGGCAGAGCGCCGTCAGCAGCGTGGTCAGCAGGAGCAGCGGCAGCGAGACGCCGTCGATACCGAGGTGGAACCGCAGGTCCAGCGCTTGGATCCAGCTCAGGTCGAGCTGCCCCTGGAACCCTGTGCCCGCCGAGTAGTCGAACAGCGGCAGCAGGAGCAGCGAGACCAGGAAGGTGAGCGCTCCGGCCGCGGCGCCGATCCGCGAAGCGAGCTCGCGCGGCGCGAGGTAGAGCGCGAACAACCCGGCGGCCGGGATCGCCAGCAGGAGTACGAGGATCGCGGACACTTACCTTTCCTCCCTCGACCGCAGGAGTACGAGGCTGTGAATATCGAAAACCATGGACACTCAGCTCACCGTCCCGACGTACGCGTACACGGCGGCCATGATGACGACTCCGAGGAACAGACAGGTGAGATAGAACTGGATGCTGCCGTTCTGGACTCGCCGCAGCACCGTGCCGAGCCCGCGCGCGCCGCTGCCGGAGCCGCGCACGTAGGCGTCGAGGACGTTGGTGTCGAAGTAGCCGACGAACCGGGCGGCGGCGCGCGTCGGCACGACCAGCGCCACGTTGATGAGCCGGTCGAAGTAGAAGCCGTTCAGCAGCACGTCGCGGGCCGGGCCGAGCAGCGTCACGGCCGGGTCCGCCTCCTCGTCCCTGCGCCAGGCCAGATAGACCAGGGCGCTGAATCCGAGGACGAACAGCAGCGAGATCAACGTGGTCAGGCCGCCGGGCCACAGGTCGGCCGCGTTCGCGGCGCCCTGCTCGCCGTACCAGCCGCCGAGCACCCGCGAGAAGCCGGTGCCGAACAGCACGACGATGCCGAGGGCGGCGGCCGGGATCGCCAGCAGCACCAGCGGGATCAGCTCCGCCTGCGGCGCCTCGACCTTGGCCTCGTGTTCGCGCGGGGCGTCCGGGAAGGGCCCGTGGAACATGCCGAGCCACAGCCGCAGCGCGTACGCCGCGGTGAGTCCGGCCGTGATGAGCCCGAAGATCAGCACGATCTTTCCGGGCGCCGCGAACTCGCCGGTCGCGTTGTACGCCGCGCCGAGCACGCCCTCCTTGCCGAAGAAACCGGAGAACGGCGGGATCCCGGCGAGCGCGAGCAGGCCGATCGTCATCGTGCCGTAGGTGATCGGCATCCGGAAGCGCAGGCCGCCCATCGCGCGCAGCTCGTTCGAGCCGATGCGGTGGATGACGACGCCCGCCGCGAGGAACAGCAGCGCCTTGAACGCGCCGTGCACGAGCAGCAGGTAGATCGCCTGCGAGCGTCCGCCGACGGCCAGGCCGCCGAGCATGTACGCGAGCTGGCTCACGGTCGAGTAGGCGAGGATCTTCTTCACGTCGGTCTGGGCGAACGCGCACAGGGCCGCGCCGCACATCGTGATCGCCGCGATGACGGCCATCGCGATCAGCACCGCGGGGGCCAGCACGAAGACCGGGTAGAGCAGCGCGACGACGTAGATGCCCGCTGCGACCATCGTGGCCGCATGGATCAGGGCACTGATCGGAGTCGGGCCGGCCATCGCGTCCGGCAGCCAGGAGTGCAGCGGGAACTGGGCGCTCTTGCCGAGAACGCCGCACAGCAACAGCGCCGCGATCCAGCCGGGGTGGTTCAGCGAGTCGTTGCCCGCGGCGGCGAGAACGGCGTTGAGCTGGAACGAGTGCGCCTGCACGCCGAGCGCGATGATGCCGAACAGGAACGGGACGTCGCCCGCCTTCGTCATCAGGAAGGCCTTGATCGAGGCGGGTCGGGCCTCCGGCTTCTCCCAGTAATGCCCGATCAGGAAGTATGAGCAGGCGCCCATGATCTCCCAGCCGACCAGCAGCACGATCAGGTCGGCGGAGTACACCACCGTCAGCATCGCGGCCGTGAACAGCGAGATCAGCGCGGCATACGAGGCGTAGCGCGGCTCCCCGCCGAGGTACGTGGTCGAAAACGCCTGAACGCACATCGCGACACCCGCGACCAGCACCGCGGTCAGCGCGGACAGGCCGGTGATCCGGGTGCCGATCTCGACGTGGAAGGCGCCGGCGGTGCCGATCGAGTACGTGTGGATCGACGGGCCGCCGCTGCCGTGGTCGAGCGCCACGATCAGGGTGAGCACGAGCGCCGCGGCGACCGGCGCGGTGGACCAGAACTTCACGTGCCGCAGGTCGCGGCCCCCGGCGAAGGTGACGGCGGCGCCGAAGGCAGGCAGCACCGAGGCGAGCAGGGCGAGGGTGTTCATCAGCGGGCTACCTCGAGCTCGTCGGTGTCCACGGATTCGACCGGTTCGGCCAGCTCCCGCTGCTCGCCGAGGTCGGACGTGGCCCGCTGCCGGTAGAGCAGCAGCACGATCGCCAGGCCCAGTCCCGTCTCGGCGGCGGCGATCGTGATGATGAACAGCGTGAAGATCTGCCCCATGCCGTACTGGTCGCGCAGTATCGCGCTGAAGCTGACCAGGTTGAGGGTGACGGCGTTGAGCAGGAGTTCGATCGCCATCAGGACCGCGATCGCATTGCGCCGCGCGAGCACTCCGTAGAGGCCGATGGCGAACAGCAGCGCGCCGAGGACAAGTGGGTAGACGGCGTGCATCAGGCCTCGGCCTCCTCGTTCCGCTGCCCGCGCCGGGACAGCACGATCGCGCCGACCAGCGCGGCGAGCAGCAGCACGGACAGCAGCTCGAAGGGCAGCACCCAGTAGGTGAACAGCTGCGAGCCGAGGGCCCTGCCGCTGCCGAGCGCCACGGAGCCGCGCGGGTTGAACCACGTGTGCTGATACGCCTGGACGACCACCGTGACCAGCGTCCCTGCGGCGCCCAGCCCGACGATCAGGGCGGGCCAGCGGTTGCGCACGTTGAGTTCCTCGGTCGGGCCGATCGGCGCGCGGGTCAGCATCAGACCGAACAGGAACAGCACGATGATCGCGCCCGCGTAGAGCAGCACCTGGATCCAGGCGAGCAGTTCGGCGGACAGCAGCAGGTATTCGACCGCGATCGAGCCCATGCAGACGAGCAGCCAGAGCGCGGCGTAGACCAGGTTCTTGATCGTGACCACGAGAAGTCCGGAGCCGAGCACGACCAGCCCGACGAGCACGAACGCGATCTCGACGCCGGTTGGTGACAGGTAGCCGTGCGTCACTCGGCGTCCCCCTGTTCGGCGGGCGGCTCCGCCGCGGCTTCCAGCGCCGCCTGCTTCTTCGCGGCCGACTTCTGCGCGAGGGCGATCTCCTTCGGGTCCTCGGCCGCGTCGTCCAGGGCGACCGGCGGCGGGATCGACTCGACCCACTGGCCGAGCCGGTCCTTCTCGTGCAGCAGATCACGCAGGTCGTACTCGGCATACTCGAACTCGGGCGACCACTCGAGCGCGTCGAAGGGGCAGACCTCGATGCAGATCCCGCAGTACATGCACAGCGAGAAGTCGATCGCGAAGCGGTCAAGCACGTTGCGGGTTCGCTCGCGCCCGCCCTCGGCCGGCGCCGGGATCGTCTCCTTGTGCGAGTCGATGTAGATGCACCAGTCGGGGCACTCGCGCGCGCAGAGCATGCAGGAGGTGCAGTTCTCGTCGATCAGCGCGATCACGCCACGGGTGCGCGGCGGCAGCTCCGGGGCCACGTCCGGGTACTGCCGCGTGTGCGCGGGCGTGACCATGTTCTTGAGCGTGGTCGCCAGGCCCTGCACGAGCCCGGCACCCGGCACGGCCTTCTTCTTTTCCTGCTCGTTCTCGGTCACAGCACCCTCACGACCCCGGTAAGCGCGAGCTGGGCCAGGGACAGCGGGATGAGTACCGTCCAGGCGAACTTCTGCAGTTGGTCGGCGCGCAACCGGGGGTAGCTCACGCGCAGCCAGATCACCACGAAGGCCAGCAGCATGGTCTTGATGCCCGTCCACAGCCAGCCGAGGTGCTGGTCCGCGAACGGACCGTGCCAGCCGCCGAGGAAGAGCACCGCGGTCAGCAGGCAGAGCAGCACGATTCCGGCGTACTCGGCGAGCAGGAACAGGGCGAAGCGCAGGCCGGTGTACTCGGTGTACGCGCCGAAGATGATCTCGGAGTCGGCGACCGGCATGTCGAACGGCGGCCGCTGCAGTTCGGCGAGTCCGGCGGTGAAGAACACGAAGCCGCCGACCAGCTGCCAGGGAATCCAGTACCAGTGCCAGGCGGCGAGGATCCCGGTCAGCGAGAGCGTGCCCGCGGCCATCGCGACGGAGACGGCGGCCAGCAGCATCGGCAGCTCATAGGCCATCAGCTGCGCGGCCGAGCGAAGGCCGCCGAGCAGCGAGTACTTGTTCGCGCTGCTCCAACCGGCCATCAGCGGCCCGAGCACGGCGACGCCCATGACGGCGAGCGCGAAGAACAGCCCGAGGTCGAGGTCGACGCCCACCTGCGTACCCGGCCCGATCGGGACGACGACCAGCGCGAGCAGGTACGGGATGAGCGCGACGGCCGGCGCGAGCTGGAAGACGCGCCGGTCGGCGGCCGCCGGGACGACCGCCTCCTTCTGCGCGAACTTCACGCCGTCCGCGACGAGCTGCGCCCAGCCGTGGAAGCCGCCCGCCTCCATCGGACCGAGCCGGCCCTGCATGTGCGCCATGGCCTTGTGCTCCATCTGGCCCACGACGAGCGGGACCACCATGAAGACGAGGAAGATGACGACGATGCGCAGCCCGACCTCGAGCCACCAGGTCAGAGAGCTCATTCCGAACCCTCCGGCACATGGGGCTTGAGCCATTCCGCACCCGGCACACCGGGCGGCAGCATCCTGCGGCGTCCGGGCGAGGCGGCGGTGTGCTCGGACTCGCCCGGCTCCTTCGCACCCGGCCACGCCTTGGCGACCCGCGAGGCGAGCACGAAGTCCTTGCGCAGCGGGTGCCCCTCGAAGCCGTCCGGCAGCAGCAGCGGCTTGAGCCCGTCGTGCCCGGTGAATTCGATGCCGAACATCTCGAAGGTCTCGCGCTCGTGCCACGCCGCGCCTCGGTACACGCCGGTCGCGGTGTCGAGCCTCGCGGCCTGCCGTTCGTCCTTGGGGATGCGCGTGCGCACGATGAAGCCCTGCGCCTTGCCCAGCTTTCCCGGCCCGCGGTCCGCGGTGGACACGACGAACGCGGCCACCAGGTACCCGGCCTCGAGCTCGTCGACGCCGGTCAGCCAGTCCAGGAAGTCGGCGCCGAGCCCGTCGCGCGCGGCGGTCAGCGTGGCGACCCAGCCCTCGGCGGCCACGGTGGCGAGCACGCGGCCGAACTGCTCGGTGACCTCGACGTCCGGGCCGAGCGCGGCGGAGATCACGGCCAGGTCCTCAGCGGTCATCATCGTGCTCCCACGCCTGGTCCTCGACGGCCTCGTCGAACAGTTCCATGCCGTGATCGCGGGCCCTGCGCAACTCGCGGAAGTAGCGCCGGCGCGGCGGCCGCTTGCGGATCGGCGGCAGCTCGGCGGTCCGCTCCACGGCCGGGACCTCCTCCTCGACGGGCACGACCGGCAACTGCTGGGTCGGCGCGTTCTCGGCGGACTCGGATGCGGGCGGCGGCGCGATGATCTCGGTGGGCAGCTCGGGCTCGACAACGGGCACGACCTGGGTCGTCGCCTCCGTCGTCGGCTCGACGACAGGCACCACCTGCGTCGTCGCCTCCGTCGTCTGCTCGACGACGGGCACCACCTGCGTCGTCGCCTCCGTGGTCGCCTCGACCACCGGCCGCAACGGCTCGGTGGCCTCCATACCGCTCTCGACCACGGGCGGCGCGGACGGCAGCGGCTTCGGCTTCTTCGCCTTGACCGGCCTCGGCAGCTTAGGCGGCTTGCCGGTCGTACCGGTCGTGCCCTCCCTGGCGATCCGCTCCTGCAGCTTCACGATCCCCTGCAGCAGCGCCTCGGGCCGCGGCGGGCAGCCGGGCACGTACACGTCCACCGGAATGAGCTGGTCCACGCCCTTGGTCACGCAGTACGAGTCCCAGTACGGCCCGCCGCAGTTCGCGCACGAGCCGAAGGAGATCACGTACTTCGGCTCGGGCATCTGCTCGTAGAGCCGCTTGACCGCGGGGGCCATCTTGTCGCTGACCGTGCCGGAGACGACCATCAGGTCGGCCTGCCGCGGGCCGGGGGCGAAGGGGATCACGCCGAGCCGGATGAAGTCGTGCCGGGCCATCGAGCTGGCGATGAACTCGATCGCGCAGCAGGCGAGGCCGAAGTTGAACACCCAGAGTGAGTACTTCCGGCCCCAGTTCAGGACCAGTTTCACCGGTTTGGGTGCGAGCTCGAAGGCTGATCCGAACTGCCGCGTGTCGGCCGCGGACCCGGCCGCGGGCACCGCGGGGATGCCGAGGTCTACTGATCCAGCCACGTCAGCACGCCCTTCTTATAGGCGTAGAGAATCCCCACGGCGAGGAATCCGATGAACACGAACATCTCAAGCAGCGTGGCGCCCCGGAAGCCCGGCGCGGCGAAGACCGTGGCCCACGGGAACAGGTACACCGAGTCGACCGCGAAGATGACGTACAGGTAGGCATACACGTAATAACGCACGTGGGTGTGCGCCCAGCCCTCGCCCACCGGGTCCACGCCGCTCTCGTAGGTCAGCAGCTTCTCCCGGGTCGGCCGCAGCGGGGAGAGCAGCCGGTTCGCGGTGAGCGCGGAGGCCACGAAAAGGATCCCCACCAGGAACAGAATACCGACGATCGAATACGCGGAGTAATAGGTCGTATGGCTCATCCCGCGCTCCGCTCCTAGCCGATATACCTGTTGAGGTTCCTCTCGTCGCACAAGCGTACCGGCCGGGCGCACACACCCTACGCAAGCGCCTCTGACAGGAGCTCAGGCGTAGACTGGTCCTAACACGACGTGCAACGTTCGTAACGCTAACGGGCAGGCGGGTGTCGAGCTGTGACGGTGATCGAAGGGGCTTCGGCCAAGGGCGTACAGCGGCTGAGCCGGGTGGTGATCCGCATCGCCGGCGACTCGGGCGACGGGATGCAGCTGACCGGTGACCGTTTCACGCAGGAGACCGCGCTCCTCGGGAACGACCTGTCCACGCTGCCGGACTTCCCGGCCGAGATCCGCGCTCCCGCCGGTACCCTGCCCGGAGTCTCGGCCTTCCAGCTGCACTTCGCCGACCACGACATCCTCACCCCGGGCGACGCCCCGGACGTGCTGGTCGCGATGAACCCGGCCGCGCTCAAGGTGAACCTGGCGGCGGTGCCGCGCGGCGGGACGGTGATCGTCAACACCGACGAGTTCACCGAGCGCGCGCTGAAGAAGGTGGGCTACCAGAAGAACCCGCTGGAGGACGGCAGCCTGGACGGCTTCAGCGTGCACAAGGTCGCGCTGACCTCGCAGACCGTCCGCGCGCTGGATGGTCATCCGCTCAGCCGCAAGGAGGCCGAGCGGGCGAAGAACATGTACGCCCTCGGCCTGCTGTCCTGGCTCTACCAGCGGCCGACCGAGCAGACGCTGAAGTTCCTGGAGCAGAAGTTCGCCAAGCAGCCGGCGATCGTCGCGGCGAACCTGGCCGCGTTCCAGGCCGGCTGGAACTACGGGGAGACCACCGAGGAGTTCGAGGTCTCCTACGAGGTGGCCCCGGCCGCGCTGCCGGCGGGCCGCTACCGCAACATCTCCGGCAACCGCGCGCTGGCGTACGGCCTGATCAGCGGCTCGCAGCGGAGCGGGCTCCCGCTGTTCCTCGGCTCGTACCCGATCACCCCGGCCTCGGACATCCTGCACGAGCTGGCCCGGCACAAGGCCTTCGGCGTGCGCACCTTCCAGGCCGAGGACGAGATCGCGGCGGTCGGCGCGGCGCTCGGCGCCGCGTACGGCGGGTCCCTCGGCGTGACCACCACCTCGGGTCCGGGCGTCGCCCTCAAGTCCGAGGCGATCGGCCTGGCGGTCTCGCTCGAACTGCCGCTGGTCATCTGCGACATCCAGCGCGGCGGGCCGTCCACCGGGCTGCCGACCAAGACCGAGCAGGCCGACCTGCTGCAGGCGATGTTCGGCCGCAACGGCGAGTCGCCGGTCCCGATCGTGGCCCCGCGCTC
>NZ_DASZKT010000034.1:0-12363 GCF_035552695.1 Actinospica sp. | reverse complement strand
GGGGCGCCGGCCCTTTCACGCGTTCAGCACTTGCCGTAGTTGTCGGCGCCGGGACTGACGTTCGAACCGGCGAGCCAGCCGGTCCGCCCGGTCTCGTTGTCGTGGATGTAGAACCAGGTCTGTCCGGCGCTGTTGCTCCAGGCACAGTGGATGGTCACCCAGTCGCCGGCCTGGTGGTAGCTGGTAGTCCATCCCACCCCGCAGCTCTAGGCGCTGTTCGCCTTGAGGATCTCCACGCTCCACGAAGCGTTGCCGGGGACGTTGGAGTCGTTGGCCGGATTCCAGATCTGGCTGCTGCACGCGGGCGAGATCACGTCCGGAGCGGCGGCGAAGGCCGGCTCGGAGCCGACGAGGCCGGACGCCACCGCGAGGGCGGCGGTGATCAGTGCGGCGGTTCTGATGCGAGCCATTGTTTCTCTCCTTCGAGAATTTTTCGGTGCTGTGGACTGCGTCGGCCGGGATCTCCCCGGCCAACGAGCCCATTGAAGAGCCCTGATTGTCCAGTGCATACTGCGCTGGACAATCAGGGCCGGCCGATTGTCCAGAGCCGACGGCAGGGAGACCTCGTGGGGCGCAGGATGCGGCCGTTGAACCCCGCCGACGGGGTGGCTGCGAGGGCATCAACGCGAGCACTCTCAAGTTCACGCTGACGGATCAGCACGGCGGCTCTTGACGCGGCCCCGGGACCGCGACAAGATCTGCCGTGCACCACTGACAACGTTGTCATCTCCGAAGGCTGAGGGCTCCGATGACCGTTTCCCGCCGCGTGTTCCTGACCACCGGGGCGACGCTGCTGGCCGGGTTCACCGCGGACGCCGTGCTGCCGGCCGCCCCGGCCGCGGCGAGCGCCGGCGCCGCGGCCCCCGGCGCCGCCGAGCTCGCGCTCTACCGCCCGGTGACCGTCTCCTCCACCGACTACGCGCCCACCCCGGCCCGGTTCGCGGTCGACCGGCTCTCGCTGACCGGCGTCCAGGGCACCGGCTGGCGCGCCGCCCAGGGCGACCCGCAGTGGATCGCCGTCGATCTGCAGGCGCCGTGCGAGATCGAGGCCGTGACGCTCGTGTTCGAGGCCACCGCGTCCGACCCCGCCTTCAACGGCGACTACTCGCACACCACCGGCGACGAGATCCTCTCGAGCGCCGCCACGTCCTTCACGCTGGATGTCTCGGCTGACGGCAAGAGCTGGCAGACGGTGTATCAGACCACGTCCGGTCCGGGCGGCGAGGTGGACGTTCCGCTGTCGACGCCCGTCACCGCCCGGTACGTGCGGATGACCTCGACGGCGCGTTCGAACACGAACCCGGTCGGGCTCAACGGTTTCCAGGTCTACGGCACCTGCTCCACAGCCCGCCCGCCCGCGCACGGATGGACGAGTTGGGGCGCGAACCCGCAGCCCGCGCCACTACTCACGATCGCCGCCGACGGCACCGTGCCGCTGGAGTCCGGGTGGAGTCTGACCATGGACGACTTCGCGCCCGCGGGCGCGACCGGGGCGAGTTTGTCGAGCGTCGCCGCGTCCACGGCAGGCGGCTCCTGGCTCGCCGCCAGCGTGCCCGGCACCGTCCAAGCCGACCTGGTCGCGGGCGGGCATCTGCCCGATCCGGTGAGCGGATTCAACAACCTGAACGTGCCGGAGGCGCTGTCCCGGCACGGCTGGTGGTACCGGCGCCCGTTCGCGCTGCCGCACGGGTTCGCCGCCGGAGCGGGCCGGCACGTGTGGCTCGAGTTCGAGGGCGTCAACCACGAGGCGGTCGCCTGGGTCGATGGGACCAATGTCGGTACCCTGACCCACCCGTTCGCCCGCGCCGCGTTCGACATCACCGGCGCGCTCAAGGCCGACGCATCCGAGCACGCGATCGCCGTGCAGATCAGCCCCATGCCGCACCCGGGTACGCCGGGCGACAAGAGCTCGAACGGCAACACCTTCGTCCAGTCCGGAGAGCTCTTCCTCGACTCGCCGACGTACCTCGCAGCCTCCGGCTGGGATTGGATGCCGGCCGTGCGCGACCGGGCCACCGGTCTCTGGAACCACGTGCGGCTGCGCTCGACCGGCGACGCGTTGATCGGCGACCCGCACGTCACCACGACGCTGCCGAACCTGCCCGACACCTCCGTCGCCCAGATCACTATCGAGGTCCCGATCTCCAACGTCGGCACCGGCGCCCGAACGATCACCGTGACCGCCGCCTTCGACGGGATCTCGGTCAGCGGCAGCGCGAACGTGGCCGCCGGACAGAACGCGACGATCACCCTCGCCCCGGCCGACCATCCGCAGCTAACCGTGCATCAGCCGCGCCTGTGGTGGCCTAACGGCTACGGCGAGCCCGCTCTCCATGACGTCGAGCTCACCGCGAGCATCAGCGGGACCGTGAGCGACCGGCGGTCGTGCCGCTTCGGCATCCGCGAGTTCGGCTACTCCTACGACGAGCCGATCATGATCATCCCGCCCGGCAAGTCGCCCCTGAACTTCACCAACGATCAGGCCCCGCAGACGGTGAACTTCGCCCGCCGGCAGGCTCGGTACGTGCGCGTCCAATGCGGAACGCGCGCGACCAGTTGGGGAGATTCGATCTGGACGTTGTCAGTGTTCGACAGCAGCGCCCCATCGACGGATCTGGCGCTGCACCAGACCGCAACCTCCTCGTCCGTCGACAACAGCTCCGATGGCGCAGGCAATGCGGTCGACGGCGACCCGGCGACGCGGTGGTCCTCCGCGTACGAGGACAACCAGTGGATCCAGGTCGACCTCGGCTCGACGCAGAGCTTCGACCAGGTCTACATCCTGTGGGAGCAGGCCTACGCCGCGACCTTCACCGTCCAGGTCTCCGGCGACGGCTCGACCTGGACCGACGTGCAGTCCGTGGACAACTCCACACCGCTGGGCGACCGCGCGACGCAGACCGAGAACTTCCCCGCCCAGACCTCGCGCTATGTACGAATCCAGTGCGGACTGCGGGCCACGCAGTGGGGCGACTCGATGTGGTCACTCTCGGTCTTCAACACCGCCGGCTCCTCGCCGACGACCGACCTCGCGCTGCATCAGACCGCAACCGCCTCCTCCGCGGACAACGGCTCCGACGGTCCCGGCAACGCCGTGGACGGCGACCCGAACACGCGCTGGTCCTCCGCATACCAGGACAACCAGTGGATCCAGGTCGACCTCGGCTCGACGCAGAGCTTCGACCAGGTGGTCGTCGTGTGGGAACAGGCCTATGCGATGAACTACACGATCCAGACCTCGAACGACGGCTCGACCTGGACCGACGTGCTCGACGTCGACAACACCGTGACCCAGCTGACGATCAGCTGCAACGGCGTGAAGATCTTCTGCCGCGGCGGCAACTGGGGCTGGGACGAACTGCTGCGCCGAGTACTGCCCGACCGGATGGCGCAGACCGTCGCGATGCACCGCGACATGAACTTCACGATGATCCGCAACTGGATCGGCAGCAGCAACCGCGAGGAGCTGTACGCGGCCTGCGACGAGAACGGCATCCTGGTGTGGAACGACTTCTGGGACGACGGCGACTTCCCGGATGACCAGCCCGGCTACGTGGACACGGCCACCGACACGATCAAGCGCTACCGCATCCACCCGAGCATCGCCGTGTGGTGCGGCGCCAACGAGGCCCCGCCGCCCACCGATTTGAACGCCGGTCTGAGGAACGCCGTCGCGACCGAGAACCCTGAGATCTTCTACCAGGACAACTCGGCAGGCCAGCCGGTCAGCGGGCACGGGCCGTACCACTGGATCGAGCCGTCGCAGTACTACGACAAGTCCACCTACGACACCAACGCCTTCGGCTTCCACACCGAGATCGGCATCCCGGTCGTCTCGGTGCTCGAGAGCATGCAGCATCTGGTCGGCGACCAGCAGGAATGGCCGCCGAGCGAGGTGTGGAACTACCACGACTGGTCACCGATCGGCAATCAGCAGGTCGCCACGTATCAGGCGGCGATCAGCGACCGGCTCGGCGCGTCGAGCACGCTCGCCGACTTCTGCACGAAGGCGCAGTTCGTCAACTACGAGTCCATGCGCGCGATCTTCGAGGCGTGGACGGCGAATCTGTGGCAGAACACCTCCGCAGTGCTGCTGTGGATGTCCCACCCGGCCTGGCACAGCACCGTGTGGCAGACCTATGACTACGACCTCGACGTCAACGGCGCGTACTACGGAGCGCGCAAGGGCTGCGAACCCGTTCACGTCCAAGCGAACCCGACCACCTGGCAGGCGCTCGCCGCCAACCACACGCCCAACGCCGTATCCGGCGCGACCATCACAGCGTTCGTCTATGACCTGAACGGCCACCAGTTGAGCCACGTCGCGCAGACCGGCGTGGCCATCGCAGCGTCGAGCACAGCAACGGGACCGAACGTCGCCTGGCCGGACTCCCTGCCCGCGCTGCACCTGGTCCGGCTGGAACTCACCGACACGCACGGCAAACTGCTGTCGCAGAACACATACTGGCGCTACCACGACGCCGCAGACATGCAGGCACTCAACAACCTCACTCAGACCCGCCTGACCGTGCGGACGAGCGGTAACACCCCGACCGGCCTGACCGCGACGGTCACGAACAAGGGCTCTGTGGTGGCGGCGATGGTGCGCGTCTCGCTGCTGGACGGCAACGGCGAACGCATCCTGCCCGCCCAGTACGGTGACAACTACCTGTGGCTGCTGCCGGGGGAGAGCCGCGAAGTGGCGATCAGCCGCCCCGACGGCTCCGCGCTCGGCCACGCCCCCCACGTCCTCGTCCAGGCTTACAACTCGACGGCCGTGACCAGCGGCTGAACGACCGGCCGGGCCCGGAGCGCACGTCCCCGGGCCCGGCTTGCGCGTCGACAGAAGGGCCCGTCACCGTTTGCGCATGGTCGCGCACGCATCTACGGCAGGAGTCGGAGGCGGCAATCCTGAGATCTTCACATGCTTAGGAGAATGCATTGAGCTTTCAGCGAGGCGCTGATGACACTTCGATCCCTTCCATGGATTCGGATGCCCGCACCAGGGCCGCGATCGAGGAGCACCGGCGAGCCTCGGAGCGCACGGCTCGAGCAGGCGGCGGATGAGGCCGGCGCGCGACGGACCGCGCCTTCCGATCGGCCGAGTCGTCGGCCCCGCCGACATCGCCGCGCTCGCCGTCCACCTCATGGCCAACACGGCGATCACCGGCGCGACCTACGACATCGACGGCGGACAGCAACTCGTCTTCTGATGAACGGTCGAGCCAGACAGCCGACGCCCTTCGGCTCACCCGGGGGTGGTCTGACCCGCCACCGCGCGAAGCTGCTGAAACGCCCCTACCGAGACCCCGGCCCAGTTTTAGTTGCCCGTTCTACGACTCTTCGTCCAGCCGGAAGCCGACCTTGAGCCCCACCTGGTATTCCGCGACCCGTCCGTCCTCGATGCGGCCCCGGACCTCGGTCATCTCGAACCAGTCCAAGTTGTGCAGGGTCTCGGCGGCTCGCGCCACCGCCGTGCGCACCGCGGAGTCGAGCCCTTCTGCCGAGGAGCCCACCACTTCGGTGACCCGGTATACATGCCCGCTCATACGCCCTCCTTCTCCCGACCATGCCGCGGACCCGGCGCCCGTGCCCCTCCCACGCTAGGCTCCGGGATGCCGCAGCGCCCAGTCGTAGACCGTCGCCTGCTCCGTCCGAGCGAACGAGCGCGACCGGTTTTGCTGCGTCGGCCAGGAACGATGACCATGGTGTGGGCAGTTCTCTGAACAGACGATGGAGTCGGAAGGAGCGGGGGCATGGGGCTGGAAGATCGCCTGAACTCGGTGCTGCAGCGGCAATTCGCGCTGATCCAGGAGCTGCGTGGAGCGCTCGGGGAGGTGGCTGCCGCGCGCACGAGGCTGCAGATGCGAATCGCGGAGCTCGACGTGCAGGAGCAGCACGCGCGAATGCAGCACGAAGAGGCCATCGCCGAAGAGGACCCTCAGGCCGAAGCGATCCGCGAGTGGCCGGAGCGTGCCCGTGCGCGGATCGGCGAACTCAAGGCGTCTGTAGTCGAGCTGGCCGCCGTCGAGGAGATGGTGTCCGAGCGGATTCGCGCCGCCGAGCAGGACGTCGCGGACTTCCGGGTGCTACAGCCGCAGCTCGTCGCCCGCGTGACGGCGGCGCGGAACGCGGGAGTCGGCCGCGAGGTCTTCGAAACGCTCAACGACGCGCTCGACTACGTCGAGCTCGTGCTGGATTCCACTGCGGACGATGATCCCAACGGACCTTTGCGGCCTGAACCGACGCCGCTTAGCGGAGACACCTAGACCCCGCGGGCATCCGGATAGTCCGCCTGAGGCACGGGGGTGGTCTATGCACCGGCGGCGTTCGCAGCGTGCTCGCCGGTTGAACGCGGGGAGTGGACGAAAGGCGGATTATCGATGGTGCACACCCGTCCGGCGGAGGCTCTTCTCGCCGAGCTCGGGGAACTGGTCGAGGAGCAACTGGCGGAGAGCGGGACGCCGGGTGCGGGGTACGGAGTCGTGGCGGACGGCGCGGTGTTCGCGGCCGGCTCGGGCATCATCGGGGTCGAAGACCCGCGCGAGGTCACCCCGGACACGCTGTTCCAGCTGTGTTCGGTGACCAAGCCCATGACCGCGGCGCTGACGCTCGGGCTGGTCGAAGAAGGAGCCGGAACCGGCCTACGTCGTGCCCGGCCCGCGGATCCTGGACCGGTACCCCGGGCGCTACGCCCACCCCGAGGCGGACCACCTGCTGGTCTCGCGTGCCGAGTCGGGGCTGCGGATCGACGTCGCGAAGCGGAACGGCGAGATCGTCAGCGGCATCTGCCATGCGCTGTCGGACACCGAGTTCGCCGTCGTGGGCGGGCCCTTGGACGGGCTGACGGTCACCTTCCTGCCCGAGCTCGCCGACGAGACCGTCCCGACGAGCCTGATCCGGGTCGCCCTGCGCATCGGCAGCCGCGTGTCCTAGGCGACCTCGGCACGCGCGTACGACTCAGTCCCGTGTGCGGCGCGGACGGTCGGGCTCGCGGTTGACATCCCCTCATCGGATGCTAGCTTCTTGCCACAGTTCACTGATTTTCTGGCGGGCCACGGGGGCCCGAACGGGGAGGGAATCATGACGTTGCATGGTCGACTGCGTTCCGCGGTCGTGATCGCCGGGGTGGTCGCGGTCGGAGCCGGTACGGGTGTTTGGGCGGATCCGGCCATGGCGGCCGCGGTCTCGCCAGCCGCCACCTGCGGGTGGAGGCCCGCGAACAACTCCGATTACGGTGGCGGGTTCACCGGGCAGGGCATCAACATCCGCTCCGGCCCGTCGACGGGCTGCGGGGTCTACGGGCTGGGCTACGAGAACGGCCAGAACGTGGTCCTTCGCTGCTACTCCGGCAACTGGATGTACATCACGGACACCGACACGAACGTGACGGGCTGGGTCGACATCGCCTACCTGTGGGGTCCGACCACCGATTTTCCGGTGGCCTGCTGAGGCATAGCGCATCGCCGGGTCCCCAGCCGACCAGCGCGTATGAGAGGTCTGTTCTCTCATCGCGCCGGCCGCTGGGGACCCGTCCCGTGACGCCGGGCCGGACAACGCCATCCGAGTATGGGACCTGCACGCCGACGGTCCGCAACGAGAAGTGCGGACGCTCTACGGCGCACACCTCAGCGACGTATCTCCCAGTGACGACGGCCGGCTCGCCGCAGGCCTCGCCGCCCGAGACGCGGCCGACTGGGACGACGAGGCCGCACCGTATCTCAAAGCGCTTCCGCACTACCGAGGTTCACAGTGGACGGACACTGACGTCGATACCCTGCTACGCCGCCTCCAAGACGTCGGCTACGGGTGGCCGCGCGCCGACGGCGTACGTGCACGCCTAACCCAGGACGCGGAGTGACTGAGCACACGGCTGCGCTCCACCGAAGCGGTCACGGCACGACGATCACCGGGCATCGGCTGCGGCGGATGGTGCGCGCGGCCTTGGAGCCGAAGAGCTTGTGACTCAGAGCTTTGCTGGCGCCGACGATGATCGCGTCGGCGCAGCGTGTGGAGGCGACTTCGATGAGAGTCCGGACCGGGTCACGCTGGTCGCGGAGGAACTCCGCGGGGACGTGGAGTTCCTCGGACAGGGAGTCGACCGCCGCACGCAGTTCATCGGCCAACTCCTCGCCGGTGTAGCAGACGCCCGCGGAGATGCCGTCCCAGCTCCTGATCGGCGCGAAGGCGAAGACCGCGACCACGACGCCGCGCTCGCGGCGAGCCAGCCCGAACGCGTAGTGCAGCGCGCGCAGAGAAGTGTCCGAGCCGTCTATGCCGACGACGAGGAGGGATGGGCCCTCACATCCGAGTTCGATTCTCGGAACCCCGGTCGCGTCCATCTTCGGATCCGCCGCCGCCGTTCGAAGCCTGGTCTTTTCCCGATGCCCGGATGCCCGCCGGCCGCTACCGGCTCTGCTCGGCGGTGTCGCCCTCGTCGACCAGGCCGCCGTCGACAGACCCGCCACCGAACACACGGTCCTCGATGAAGGCCTCTTCCGCGAGGATCGCTTCCTCGGGTACGCCGGGCGTCTCGCGCACGGCTGCCTCGGCATCTCGACGCTGCCGCGAGATGCCGGGATGGGTCTCCTCACGGTCCGCCTCGTCGAGCGCACGGTGCACAGTGCTGAGCACGAGACCCGCCGCGGCCACCGTGACCGCACCGAGAATGAAAGGGACGTGCGTGTTGTAGTGCTCGACGAGTTGGCCGGCCGCATAGGGCGCCAGGCCTCCGCCGATGAAGCGTACGAAGCCGTAGGTGGCCGAGGCGACCGGGCGCGGCACCGGCGCGATGCTCATCACGGCGGTGGTGACCAGCGTGTTGTTGTTGCCGATGAAGATTCCGGACGCGATGGTCGCCACGATCACGGCCGTCCGGTTGTCCGGGAACACGCCGATGACCAGGCTTACCACGGCCATCAGAGCCATGTTGCCGTAGAGGGTGCGGGCGGTGCCGAAGCGGGACTTGAGCCACGGCGCTCCGAAGACCGCGAATATCGCGACCAGCACGCCCCAGCCGCAGAAGACCCCGCCGAGCCGCAGCGGCGAGAGGTGCATCAGGAACGGCGCGTAGCCGAGGATGGTGAAGAAGCCCCAGTTGTAGAGCAGACCGGCGACGCTGGTGATGGCCAGCTCGCGGTGTCGCAGGGCCTTGATCGGCTCGCTGATCGAGGATCGGTGCGCGGGCCGCGGGGCCGGCTCGACCAGGATCAGCGTGGCGACCAGCGCGACGAGCATCAGCGCCGAGACACCGAAGAACGGGCCGCGCCAGCTGATGTTGCCCAGCAGGCCGCCGAGCAGCGGCCCGCAGGCGATGCCGACGCCGAGCGCGGTCTCGTAGAGCACGATCGCACCCGCGAAACCGCCGCTGGCCGAGCCGACGATGACGGCGAGCGAGGTCGCGATGAAGAGCGCGTTGCCCAGGCCCCACCCGGCCCGGAACCCGATGATCTGCCCGATGCTGCCGCTCAGCCCCGCGGTGGCGGAGAACACGACGATCAGCACGAGCCCGGCGATCAGCGTGTACTTGGCCCCGATCCGGCTGGAGACCCAGCCGGTGACCAGCATCGCCACCGCGGTGACCACGAGGTAGCTGGTGAACAGCAGTTCCACCTGGCTGGGACTGGCCTGCAGGCGGCTGGCCAGCGAGGGCAGGATCGGATCGACGAGGCCGATGCCCATGAACGAGATCACGCACGCGAACGCGACCGCCCAGACGGCCTTGGGCTGGCGGAACGCACTCGACGTGGCGGGTAGCCCTTGGGTCTCATTGCTGCTCACCGTGTACTCCTCGATCGCTGGCTGAGCCGATTCGAGCGAAGCATATAGAGTGTTTATATAGAGCGTCAATGGACCTTGCGCGAGCGCGGAACCCGGCTATGCTCACAACGTGAGTACAACCGTGCCCAGAGATGCGACGACGCCCGCGGTGAACGGGCGGCACGGCGCGAGAGGCGCGGCCGCCGCCGTGCACGACCTGCTGGCCTCGTTCATCCGAATCACGCCCCGGGACATGAGCCTGACCTCGCTCGCGGCCCTGTCCACACTCGACCGCAACGGACCGCGCCGCATCACCGAACTCGCCGCCTCCGAGGGCGTGACTCAGCCGACTGTCACGTCGCTGGTCGCCGCGCTGGTCCGCACCGGCTACGTCGAACGCCGCAGCGACCCGACCGACAAACGCGCGGTCGTCGTCGCCATCACCGAAACAGGCTCGGCCTACCTGCGCTCCCGCCGCGCCATCACCGCGGCAGTCTTCGCCGACGCGGTGGACCAGCTGTCCCCCGAAGAGGCGGCGACGCTTGCCGCCGCGGGCCCCGTCATCGAACGCCTACGCGACCTGGTGGACAGACAACGGGGCGTGGCCCAGGAGCGCAAGTAGCCGCTGCGAGAAGAGCGCCCGCAGGTGATCGAGTACCAGATCGTTGACGACGATCTCAACCTGACGTCGGCTCGCCCATCTGTCAACCTGTCCGCCCAAACGAGCATCGTCAATACAAGCATCGCCCGCCGCGGATCGAGGAGACCTACCCGGCCAGCGCCAGAAGCGCGCGGGCCGCGATCTCGTCGGTGACCTGCGAGGTCGCCAGGCCGCCGCGCAGCACGGCGAGGATCGCGGCCGCCTTCGGCTCGCCGCCCGCCACCCCTTCCGCTGGTCTCCAGGCTCAACGCCGCCCGGGTCACCGACCTGTTCGCCACGCTGCTCGGCGTCGACCACGCGGGCCTGGCCGAACTCGCGCTCCGCGCGGCCGCGGGCTTCGGGCCGGTGCTCGCCGCGTACCTGGACGGCGAGCGCGGGGCGTACTGGCCGGGCTCACGTCGTCGACGACGCGCGAGGAGATGGCCAGGGCGGCGTTCGAAGGCGTGATCCTCGGCCTGCTCGTCGGCGAGTCCCACCTCAACCGGGCCGGGGTGGACACCTCCGGTCGCCTGATCGCGACCGGCGGCGGCGCCCGTTCCGCCGCGTACACCCAACTGCTTGCCGATCTCTCCGGCCGAGATGTACTGCTCGCCGACGCCCCCGAAGCCTCGACGCGCGGCGCGAGTGTGCAGGCGGCAGCGGTCGCCGCGGGCCGCCCGATTCGGGACGTGCTGCACGCGTGGGCACCGCCGACCACATCGGCCGCCGCTCCCCGACCCGGCAGCGAGACCGCGCGCGACGGCATCCGCGAACGCTACAAACAGGTCGCCGCCTGGGACGCGCTGGATGGCGAGTCGGCGTCGTGACGGTTCGTCCGATACTCAGCAAGGCGCTGATGGACGCGGTCGCCGGCCGGCCGGGCGGCACTCTCGCGGCCAGCATCTACGCCGCCCCCGAGGCGGATCGGCGCGAGGCGGCGGTCGTGGCGGCACAGGCCGGATTGTGGGTGCACGCGGACGTGATCGTCACCGACGGCGTGAACCGCGGCGTAGACGTGGACCTGATCCGCGACCTGGCTGCCCATCAGATCGGCCCGCTCGACATCCATCTGATCATCGAAGGCTCACACGCCGACCGGCTGCCCGAACTGATCGAGGAGATCTGCGGCATCCCGGTCAGCCGCATCACCGTCCCCGTGGAGGCGATCACCGACGTTCCCGCCGTCGCCGAGCGGATCCGCACCAGCGGTGCGGCACCCTGGCTCGCCATCGGCCCGGCAACCGACCCCGGCAACGCCCTGATCCACCGAGCGCACATCGACGGCGTATTGGTCATGCTCATCCAACCGGGCACCACCAGCCAGGCCGACGAAACCATCAGCCGCAAGGCCGAGGCCATCGCACCGCACCGCACACGGTCGTCGGAGTCGACGGTGGCGTCGACCGCGGCAACCTCACGACGTACCTCGACGCGGGAGCCCGCTACATCGTCTCCGGACGAGGGCTGCTCGACTACTCGCCGATCACGACCCGGAAGGAGCAAGCCAGTGGATGCGCGACCTGATCCGCTGAGCCGACCGTGGCTGGAAGTCGGCGACGAGGTGGCCGAACTGCTGGCGAATCTCGACAGCGCGGCCTTCGACGCGGCCGTCGAGGCGCTGCGCCCGGCCGGACGGCGATGGTTCACAACAGGTCGGGGGCGGTCTGGGCTCATAGCGCAGATGACCGCCATGCGCCTCATGCACCTCGGGCGCACCGTGCACGTACTCGGCGAGGCGACCGCGACCTCGGTGCAGTCGGCGGACGGCCTGCTGGTCATCTCGGCCTAGGCACGAACGACGCCGGTGTCCCTGCACTTCGCACGCGGCGCCAAGGAACTCGGCAGCCGCGTACTCGCCGTGACCGCCGACCCGACCAGTCCCCTCGGCACGCTGGCGGACGTGGTGCTGCCCGTGCCCCCGCCCGCTGCGCACCAACCAATTCGGCGGCAGCCTCTTCGAGCAG
>NZ_DASZKT010000033.1:0-3396 GCF_035552695.1 Actinospica sp. | reverse complement strand
CGTCGTGACCGCCTTCATCATCTGCCACAGGCTCTGCTGCGCGCTCGAGGGCAGCGAGGTCGCGGTCAGCTGGGCGGCGCCCTGCACCACGATCGGCTGCTTGAACGAGCCCGAGTCCACCGTCGCGACGACCGAGGCCATCGCCAGCGGCGCGGTCTCGAGCTGGCCCTGGCCGAACAGCTCCTGGAACAGCTCACCGTTCGAGGCGCTGGACGGGATCTGGTAGTACGGGCCGGCGAGGCCGGTGCCGAGGTTCCACTGCTCGTTGAGCCCGTAGTACTTCTCGGCCGTCTGGGCGAGCGTCGTCGAGCCGATCTTGTCGTACCACTGGCCGAAGGCGTTGTTGCAGGATTTGGCGAAGTCGGTGAGGAACGGGGTGCCCGCCGGCTCGCTCTCGTTCTGCGAGTTGGCGAACGTGGTCCCGTCCACCACGATCTTCGCCGGGCACTGCACCGCCTGGCTCGGCGAGGAGACCAGGCCGCTGGTCAGCAGCGCGGTCGTGGTGATGATCTTGTTGGTGGAGCCGGGCGCGATCCGCGCGGTGAGCGCGAAGTCGTTGCCGCCGTCGTTGTTCGCCACCGCCACGATGTGGCCGGTGCTCGCCTGCAGAACGACCATCGAGCTGTTCGGGTACTTGAGAACCGCGGATTGCGCGGCGGACTCGGCCTTCGTGTTGATCGTCGTCTTGACCACGCCGGTGTTGACCGCCTGGCTGAGCACGTCCGCGCTGCTGCTGATCTGCGTCCCGTCGGTCTTCTCGAGGACGACCTCGACGCCCGGCGTGCCCTGACCGCTCGGCGCGGTCTTCTTCAGTGCGCTGTAGATGTTGTGCACGCCAGGATCGGTGGCGGACGAGAGGTCGTTGCCCGCGTCGTCGGTGACCTCGGCCGCAGAGGGCGCGAGGGCGACGCTGGCGATCTTCTCGTTCGCGGTCAGGTTGGGCGCGACCAGCGACGGGCTCCACTGGATCCACCAGCCGCCGTTCTTCTTGTAGGCGACCACCTTCGACGAGTACGACCAGTTCGCCGTCACCGAGCTGGCGGCCGCGCCGGACGAGGTCGAGCCGGACGCGGAGGCGGAAGCCGAAGCGGAGCTCGATGCGGACGCGGAACTCGAGGAGGTCGAAGACGTCGACGTCGCGGGCAACCCGACCTTGGCGACGACGGAGAAGGTGACCGCACCGGCCGTGCTCGTGGGCGCCGCGGCACCGTACGACGCGGACGGGGACGCGGAGGCCGTAGCGGCAGTCGAGCTCGAAGCGGACGCGCTCGCCGCGCCGGACGCGGTGCTGAGCGCGGTCGAGCCGGTGGCCGTCAGTTGCAGACCATTGAGATTCAGGTTGCTGCTGTAGGCGCTGAGCGTGGACTGCGCGGCGGCCGAGTCGTCCGTGTACGAGGCGGCCTGCTTGAAGTTCCCGCCCTCCCAAGCTGCGAGGAACGCCTGGGCAGTCTGCTCCGCGTCACCGGTCACGCTCGTCCCGGTGGGCTGGAAGCCGCTCGGCGTCGGCTTGGGCGAGGGCGAGCCGATGAGCGAACCCTGATTGAGGACGAGGACGGTGGCCAGGCCGACGATCGCCGCGGCCCCGATCCCGCTGGCCAGGAACAGCTTCTTGCGCGACGCGGGCCGTGCCTCGTCGCCCCGGAAGGCTTCTTCGGACCCGGCGGCCGGACGGCTCGGCGGGGCCTGCCCGTAGCCGCTCTGCGGCTGCGGCTCGGAGTGGTACGCCTGAGCCTGCGGCTGCTGGAGGTGGTACGGCTGGGACTGGTTCTGCGGCTGCGACGCCTGGGCCGGCTGCGGCTGCTGATTCACCGCGGTGGCCGCCGCGTACCCACGCTGCGGCTGCTGAGTCTGCTGCGGCGCCTGCGGCTGGCCGTTCTGCTTCGCGTCGCCCCACATCTGGGCCGGCTGCGGCGGCTGCCAGGTGTCCGCCGGAGCCGGAGCCGGAGCGGGGTTCTCCGGGGCCGCCGGAGTCGCCGGCACCATCTGCGTCGCCATGGCATCCGGCGTCTGCGGCGTGACCATCTGCGTCGCCATGGCATCCGGCGTCTGCGGCGTGGACGGCGTCACGATCTGAGTCGGCGCCGCGTCCAAGGTCGGCGACGGCACGATCCGAGTCGGCGCGGCATCCCACGAGTCAGCCTTCGGCGGCGTGACCATCTGGGTCGGCATGGCATCCGGCGTGTGCGGCGTGACCATCTGGGTCGCCATGGAATCCGGCGTGTGCGGCGTCACCATCTGGGTCGCCGTGGAATCCGGATACGGCGACGCGCTCTCCGGCTCCGGCGCGGTCCGCGTCGTCTGCTCCGGCGCCCGCCGCTCCTCGCGCACCGGCGGCACGGTCCAGTCGGTCTGCTCGGCCGCCGACTCCGGCGCCGAACTCGGCGGTGCTGCCGGGACGCTCTGCTCCTGCTCCGGCTGCTCGCCCCCCGGCGCACTCGGCCCGCCGGCGAACCAGCCGTCCCAGCCGCCCTTCTTCGGCGAATCGTCGCTCACCTGCGTCCCCTCCTTGATACGGACCTTCGCAGCTCTAAGACGTGCGCGAACGCAAGTCCGTTGCGCGCAGATCTTATCCGCACAGCTGGTGTGTACGTGCGGACAATGCGTCACATCCCCGCAACAAGAACGACAATCCGATATAAAGACGCGTAAAGAGGCCCCGCAGCGACTGCAGGGCCCCGTGTGGAGCGGACGACGGGAATCGAACCCGCGTAGCTAGTTTGGAAGAGGAGTAAGTCTACCTCTCTGACCAGCACCTTAATCCGCTGAGGCCACGCCATTGTCGCATATTTGTCGCGACCGCACTTCGAATCCGCTTCTGGTGTGTCCGTCGTCACTCGATCGTAGGCGGGCGAGGCAGGCACGGCAGCGCTGTCCGAATCGCAGACTCCGTGACGGCTGATGCTGGATCGTGACGTACGGCATGAGCCGTAGCCGCAGAAGTGGCCTGTCGGGTCATCCAGTCGGGCCGCGAGCTCCGTCCTGCCGCGCGGTGCTCGACGCCTCAATTCGCCTGAAGAGCGGGTCGCCGTCGAATTGCCTGACGGTTCCCGCGAGCGCCCACTCCAGAGGCACGATCGAACTGCCAGGGTCGAGGTTCCGTCGGTGCCAGAGGTGCAGCGCCAAAATGGGCTCGCGCGTTTCGCTCGCTCCGATCCCCACAAGGAACTTCAGGACGGCGCGGGCGACTTGGTAGCTCGCGTCTCGATCCATGCCGGGGTATCGGTCTGCTGCGAGGACGTCGAGGAGCGTGAACACGTCGTGGTCTTTGTCCTCGCGCAGCAGGGCGTACGCGGTGCGGAGAACGTCGGCGAGTTCGTCCGGGTTGAGCGGGCCGGGCGCGTAGTAGTTGGGCGTGGTCTCGTCCGTGGTCACGGCACTCTCCAATTCAAGGTTGCT
>NZ_DASZKT010000032.1:0-88005 GCF_035552695.1 Actinospica sp. | reverse complement strand
GGATGTCCAACCTCGGTAGGGCGGGTGGGACTCGAACCCACGACCCAAGGATTATGAGTCCTCTGCTCTAACCGGCTGAGCTACCGCCCCTGGCGCTCCGGCGGAGGGGTTGTGCCCGGTTCTGTCCGGTATCAACCAATTCGCCCGCCGGATGCAAAACGTCTCCGGGGCGCGGGGCCACGGAGACGTTCTCGCGCTCCTGCAATAGGACTCGAACCTATAACCTGCCGGTTAACAGCCGGCTGCTCTGCCAATTGAGCTATGCAGGATTGGTGCACTTCAGCTTGGCCGATTGGCTTGCCACTCGACCTCGCGGGGACAACCTTAGCGCATTCAGGGGGGCGCGGGCCAACCGGGTTATCGGGGTGCGGCGAGGGGGTTTCTGGGAGGTGGCGGGGGCGACGGGGAGGGCGGCCGGTTTGAGGGGCGGCGGGCGGGGTATCCGGGGCGATGGTTCCTAACAGGATAAATCGTACTTTTGTGCTCTGATCTGAGGAGGCGCAGGTGAGCGCGAAGTTGGGGTTCGCGGCGGGGCTGGCCGCGGGGTTGTTGGCGGGTAGTCGTGCCGGACGGGGGCTTTACGACCGGTCCGCCGCGGCGGCATCCGCGGTGGTGCATGACACGCGGGTACGCCGCGGGGCCTCGACCGCGCTGCAGAAGGTCGGGAACGCGGGGTCTTCGGTGGCGGGGGCCGCGGCGCGGAAGGTGAAGAACCGCGGGAAGTCGGACGGCGAGGGCGAGTCGGCGGAGGGCAAGGACGGGGAGCCGGCGGCTCTGCGGCGTAGGACGAAGCGGCTGATGGGGGGAGTGCGCAAGCACGGCGTGCGGGTGAACGGGCACAGTGTGCGGATCGGGCGGCCGAACCTGCACGTCCATCGGTCGAACCACGCGAATCACTCGAACAACTCGCAGCACGAGGCGTACCACGGGGGGATGTCGGCGCCGTACGTGCAGCCGAAGCCGAAGAACGAGGGGGAGGGTGAGGCGACGACGAAGGAGTAGGGGGAGGGGAGAAACGAAGGAGCAGGGCTGGGGAAAGACGAAGGAGCAGGGCAGGGGAGGGACGAAAGAGTGGGAGAGGGGAGGCGGCGGAGGCTGGAAGGGGTGGGGCGGGAGCGCCCGCACTGGGGCGTCGTCGGCCGCGGTGCGGTGGATTCGCCGTCAGTTTGACGAGGTCGTCTGGTTGGCGCGGAGCGCCGTGGTCAGTGTCGCGGAGCGTGTTGCGGCCGTGGGGGTGGGTGAACGCGGGCGGGGCGGACGGGGCGGGGACGAGGAAGAGACGTCGTGGGTGCGCCGGGTGGGGGAGCTGGCGTAAGCCAGGTGGTGGGGATATGGGGATATCAGGTGGTGGGGGAGCACGCGTAAAAGGTGGTGGGGAGCACACGTAAACGGTGGCGGGGATATCAGGTGGTGGGGGAGCACGCGTAAACAGGTGGTGGGGTGTCGGGTAGTGGGATATCAGGCGTAAGCAGGTCGTGGGGAATCCAGGTCGTGGGGATATCAAGATCAAGCCGTGGGGGATGTACGGCCAAGGCCGGCGGCGCGGGTGGGGGCGCCGCCGGGGTTAGCGGAGGTAGTCCTTCAGCTGGTCGGCGTAACAGTGGCCGCGGAGCTTGGCGAGGGTCTTGGCCTCGATCTGGCGGATGCGCTCGCGGGTGACGCCGAAGGTGCGGCCGATCTCTTCGAGGGTGTGCGGCTCGCCGTCGGTTAGGCCGTAGCGCAGCTGTACTACGCGCTTCTCGCGCTCGCCGAGGGTGGAGAGCAGGGTGTCCAGGTGTTCCCTGAGCATCATTACGGCGACGGAGTCGGCGGGGGACTCGGCGTCGGCGTCCTCTATGAGGTCGCCTAGGGCCACGTCGTCCTCTTCGCCGACGGGGGCGTGGAGTGAGACCGGTTCCTGGGCGAGGCGGAGGACCTCGATGACGCGCTCGGTGGGGACGCCTAGGACTTCGGCGATCTGCTCCGGCGTGGGCTCGATGGAGTTGGCCTGGAGCAGGGCACGCTGCAGCCGCACGACGCGGTTCATCAGCTCGACGACGTGCACCGGTACGCGGATCGTGCGGGCCTGGTCGGCCAGTGCGCGGCTCATCGCCTGCCGGATCCACCACGTGGCGTACGTCGAGAACTTGTAGCCGCGCGCGTAGTCGAACTTCTCCACCGCGCGGATCAGGCCCAGGTTGCCCTCCTGGACGAGGTCCAGGATCGACATTCCGCGGCCGATGTAGCGCTTGGCGATGGAGACGACGAGGCGCAGGTTGGCCTCGATCAGCTTGCGCTTGGCGCTTTGGCCTTGGAGCACGAGCACGTGCAGGTCGCGGCGGTCCTCGGCGTGCAGGTCGAAGGTCGTCAGCAGCCTCTCGTCGGCGAACAGGCCGGCCTCGACGGCGCGGGCGAGCTCGACCTCCTGCACGGCGGTGAGCAGCGGGATGCGGCCGATCTCGCGCAGATACTGCCGGAACAGGTCGCCCGCGGGTCCCGCCGAGTCGGCCCACGCGGTCACGTGCGCCTCGGCGGCGGCCTCCTCCTTCTCGGTGGGCTGGGTCTCCTGCTCCTCCTGCTCCATCTCGGAGGGGTCGGGCTCACGCAGGCTCCGCGACTGCGCCTCGGTCCTCGCCAGCGGCAGTTGCACGACCTCCGCGAGCAGACCGCCGTTGAGGTCGGCCTGCTCGGCGTCGGGCGCCGCCTGCGCCTCGCCTGCCTGCTGCGCTACCTGTCCCTGTGCCATCAGCGGCTCCGGCTGAGTCTGCTCCGGAGGGTCGGCCGGCGGCTCCACGAGTCTGAGGATGCGCCCGTTCCGCGCCCCGGCTGGTGTGGCCCCCGGGGCGGGGGTGGTTGTATCAGGATCCGTCAACACTCGGGCGAGCGCGCCGTCCATCCGAACTCCGTTCGCATCAACGGCCAGCAGGCAGCGTGCGCGGGTGCTGCACCCGCTTGGGCCGCCGCACGCTCTGCCCCACTGGCGATCCTTGGCTCGCGCCGCCGGGCAGCTAGCTGGGACCGACGGCACTGTGGGTTCCTTGCGATAACACCCCTACCCCGGCGCGCGGAGGTTTGCGCCTCCGAAGCCGAGGAACTTTGCGTTATTTACCGGTGCAGGTGCGCGGATTCCGGGTCAATCCGGGTCACCGGGCGCGCCGGTTGTGCACCAGTGCGCGGTGATTGATCCCTTGCGGAGGCCCGGGTTCTACAGTCCGTAGCGGGATTTGAGTTGCGCGGCGTACTGTTGGTACTGCTGGAGCTGTCCGAACAGGGCCGCCTGCGCGTCCGGGTCCCCGGCGGCCCCGGCACGCAGCATCTGCGCGCGCAGCAAGGAGATCCGCCGCTCCACCGCGCTCAGCCGCACCGAGCTCATGCAGGTCTCGACGTATTGCTGTTCGACCTGGTCACGGTTCTTTGCCGAGCGCCGTACCTGCAGGGGTTCCACGAGCAGCTCGTTGATCATGCCGCGTACGCGGTCGTCCGGCGCGGACGTCATCACCTTTTCCCGGAACTCGTCCGCGGATCGGGCCGCCGCGCAGCCTCCGGCGGCCGCGATCGCCTGCGAGACGAGGGCGTGGCCGGGCAGGGTGAACTCCGCCAACTCGAGGTCGTCGAACAGCGCCCCGGCCGCGATCGGGTACTGCAGCGCGATCTTCAGCGCCTCGCGCTGCCGGTGCCGGTCCCGCGCGGGGACCTCGACGACGGGCGACGCCGCGGGCCCCGGGGCCGCGGCACGTTGCTGCGGTCCCGAAGAAACCGCGGCGCGGTCCCGGCGGGGCGCCGCGCGGCGGATCTCGGCGCGGACCACCTGTTCGTCGAGCCCGAGCCAGCCGGACAGCCGGAGCGCGTAGCCCTGTCGCAGCGCGTCGTCCCGAATGCCGGCGACGACCGGGGACGCGGCGCGCAGCGCCTGCACCTGGCCCTCGGGGGTGTTGAGGTCGTGCGCGGCGAGCTGGGTCTTGATCACGAACTCGAAGAGCTGCACGGGCGATTCGACGAGCGCGCGCACCGCCGCGTCGCCCTGGGCCATCCGCAGATCGCACGGGTCGAGGCCCTCCGGCTGCACGGCCACGTACGTCTGCGTCACAAACCTCTGGTCCTCGGTGAAGACGCGCAGCGCCGCCTTCTGCCCGGCCGAGTCGCCGTCGAAGGTGAACACGATCTTGGCGCTGAGGAACTGGTTCCGGTCCCCGGTCAGCCTTCGCAGTATCTTGATGTGCTCCTCGCCGAAGGAGGTGCCGCAGGTGGCGATCGCGGTGCCCTCGCCGGCCAGATGGCACGCCATCACGTCGGTGTAGCCCTCGACGACGACGGCCTTCTGCTGGCTGACGATGTCCCGCCGCGCGAGGTCCAGGCCGTAGAGCACGGATGACTTCTTGTAGAGCGGCGTCTCGGGCGTGTTCAGGTACTTGGGGCTGTTCTTGTCCTCGGACAGCCGACGACCGCCGAAGCCGATGATCTCCCCGCCGACGTCCGCGATGGGCCACATCAGCCGATTCCGGAAGCGGTCGATCAGGCCGCGCTGTCCCTGCGAGGCCAGGCCCCCCGTCGTCAGCTCCCGCTCGGTGAAGCCGCGCGTGAGCAGGTGCCGGATCAGGTTGTCCCAGCCGTCCGGCGCGTAGCCGATGCGGAACTTCTCCGCCGCGGACTGGTCGAAGCCGCGGCCGGCCAACAGTTCCCGGCCCACGCGCGCACCCGGCGCGGCCAACTGCTCACGGTAATACTGTGCGGCGACCTGGTTCGCCTCCAGCAGCCGCGCGCGTTCGCTGCTCACCGCACGCTTCGTATAGCCGCCCTCGGCATAGCGCAGCTCGATCCGGGCCCGCTTCGCCAGGCGTTCGACCGCCTCGTTGAAGGCGAGGCCCTCCACCTTCGTGATGAAGGTGATGACGTCGCCGCCCTCGCCGCATCCGAAGCAGTAATACATGCCGCGGGAGGGGGTCACGTTGAACGACGGCGACTTCTCGTCGTGGAAGGGGCACAGGCCCTTCAGGTTGCCGCCGCCCGCCGAACGCAGCTGCAGGTACTCGCCGATGACGTCAGCGATCGCCGACGCGTCGCGCACTGCGCGCACGTCCTCGTCCCTGATCCGCCCGGCCATGGGTCAGAAGCTTACTTCCCAGTACTGACAAGAAGCGTCCGGTACGTCGCGTATGCTCTCGCGTCCGTGTAGGTGGACACCTGGTCGATGAACACGCGCAGCCGTGCGCCGTCGTCCGGTGCGCTCGCGTACGTCTCGGCGAACGGCGGGTCGAGCAGGTCGGGGCGATTGCTCAGCCGGGCCACGAGGTCCTTGATCAGATCGCTCTGCGTCCGGCGCAGCGTCAGAGCCCGATCCGTCTCCATCACGTACCGCGCCGCGACCGCTTTGAGTAGCTCGCACTCCAAGCGCACCTGGCGGGGCACGATCAGCCGCGCCGCGTAGCGCTGGTGCGGGCCGGGGCCATGTTCATCCTTCGTCGCCTGCACCACCGGTCGGCAGAAGCGGCCGATCAGCTCGCTCGATGTGCGCTTGAGGCGGGCCTGCGCGGTGAATGAGCCGTCGAAATCGGTCGGCCACCACTCCACGGACTGCAGGCGGTCGAGGGTTTCGGCGAGTTCCTCGGTGGAGGCGTCGGGGGCGTAGCCGAGAGTCCGCTGGAACAGTCCGTCGCGCTCCGCGTCCGCCTTCAGGACCCGAAGATCCAACTGCCCGGACACGATCGCGTCCTCGAGATCGTGCACCGAGTACGCCACGTCGTCCGACCAGTCCATGATCTGCGCCTCGAAGCACTTGGCCTCGGCGTATTCCGTCGGCGTCGCGGCGCGCACCCAGCGGAAGACGGGCAGGTCGTCGCGGTACGTGCCGAACTTGCGCAGGCCCTCGCGGCGCCGCCACGGGTACTTCGTCGTCGCGTCGAGCAGCGCGCGGGTCGCGTTGATGCCGACGGACCGGCCGTCCGGCGTGATGATCTTCGCCTCGAGGCGGCTCATGATCCGCAGGTTCTGCGCGTTGCCCTCGAAGCCGCCGATGTGGCCGCACACGTCGTCGAGCGCGGCCTCGCCGGTGTGTCCGAACGGCGGGTGGCCCAAGTCGTGCGCCAGGCAGGCCGCCTCGGCGAGGTCCGGGTCGGCGCCGAGCGCCCCGGCGATCTCCCGGCCGATCTGCGCGACTTCGAGGGAGTGGGTCAGCCGGGTGCGCGGGAAGTCGGACTCGCCGGGGGCGACCACCTGGGTCTTCCCGGCGAGCCTGCGCAGCGCGGCGCTGTGCAGGATCCGCGCGCGGTCCCGCTGGAACGGGGTGCGGTCGGTCGCGCCCCGCTTCTCGCCGCTGACCGGTTCGACGGCGTACCGCTCGATGTCCGAGGGCTCATAGTTCACGGTCTAAAGCTATCGCCCCTGGCTAGACCTGCCGCCGAACGCGACGAGGACGAGCGCCAGCGCCGCGCCGACGAGCAGGGTCACGGCCGCGCCGCGCAGATTGGTCGTGCCGACCGCGCTGACGACGGCCACGCCGAGCGCCGAGCCGGCCTGCCGGGCGGCGTACAGCGCGCCCTGGCCGGTCGCCGCGTAGCGTTCGGGCGCCGCGATCGAGATCTCGGAGGTGACGGCGGGCACGACCTGGACCGCGGCGAGCGAGAACAGCAGCGCGCCGACGACGTACACCCACAGCGGCGCACTCGAACCTACGGCCACGAACACGGCCGCGGCCAGGGCGTACAGCGCGAATCCGGTGACCTGCACCCGCCTTGCTCCAAAGCGGGCCACGGCGCGCGCGGTGAACGGCGGCACCATCGAGCAGGGCAGCGCGGCCGGGACGAAGAAGAGGCCTGTCTCGAGCGGGCTGAGGTGGCGGACGGTCTGCAGCCAGATCGCGAGTAGGAACCAGAGCCCGTACCACAGGAAGTTCGTCACCAGCGCGGAGCCGAGCGCGGTGCGCACCCGGGCGAGCGCGAACAGCACCGGCGGCAGCGCGGGCGCCGCGGCACGCCGTTCCACCAACGCCAGGGCGACGAATGCGAGCACTGATACTGAGAGCGCGGCGAGCACGGCCGGGTTCGTCCAGCCCGCGGAGCCCGACTCGATCAGGCCGAAGGTCGCGGCGCCGAGGCCCACGATGGAGAGTGTCAAACCCGCCGCGTCCACGGCCTGCCGCGGGCCGCGCTCCGGCTCGCCGATACCGCGGATGAGCCGGAAGCCGAGCAGCGCGAACGGCGGGTTCACCAGGAAGATCAGCCGCCAGGCGTCCGGCGAGTCGAGGCCGAGCAGCAGGCCGCCGAAGCCGGGTCCGGCGGACAGCCCCAGCGTGGTCACGGCCGCCCAGCTGCCGACCGCGCGAACCCGGCGGGCGGGATCCGGGTAGAGCACGCGCAGCAATGCCAGGCTCGCGGGCATCAGCCCGGCCGCGCTCACGCCCAGCAGCGCGCGTCCGGCGATCAGCGTCCCGGCGTTCGGAGCCACCGCGCAGAGCACTGAGAACACGGCGAAGGTGAGCAGCGCGCCGCGGAACACGCGGCGTGACCCGAGCCGGTCGGCGAGGGCGCCGGCCGCGAGCAGCAGACCGCTGACGACGACCGTGTACGCGTCGGCGGTCCAGGGCAGCGCGGCGGGCGAGGAGTGCAGGTCGGCACCGATCCGGGGGAGGGCGACGTTGAGGACGGTGGCGTCGAAGTTGACCAGCAGCAGGCCGATGGTGATTCCGAAGAACCGGCGTCGGGCCTTCGGATCCGTGGTTTCCGCCGTGGCAGCGTGCGGCAGCGAGATCGTCGTCATGCTTCGAGGATCGGGATCTCGGCAGCGCGCCGACAGGCCGGGATTCCGATGGGGCTATCGGAGGTTCCGATGGCCGTGTGATAATGCCCCGTATGCAGGCTCGGCACTTACGCGCATTCCTGGCGGTGCTCGATTGCGGCGGGATCGCCGCGGCCGCCCAACGGCTCGGATTCGCCCAGTCCAGCGTCAGCGATCAGCTTCGCGGCCTGGAGCAGGAGCTCGGCGTGGCCGTGCTGCACCGTACCAGCACCGGCACCGCGCCGACGCCCGCCGGGGAACTGCTCGCACCGCTGGCCCGCGCGTGGCTGGACCTCGACGAGCGGCTGCGCCGGGAGGTCGCCGGGGCCAGGCCGCGGCTGCGCATCGGCGTCGTCGAGTCGCTGTCCACGGAGTGGCTGCCCGACCTGCTGACAGCCCTCGAACTCGGTGCCGCCGGTCCCGGGTTCAGCGTCGAGTCGGTGCTGACCGTAGGCATGCGCCACCAGATCGCGGACGACCTCGCGGCCGGGCGCATCGACGTCGGGTTCATCTTCGACAACGGCAACCCGACCGCGCTGCCGCACACCACGATCGGCCAGGACCAGGTCGTGCTCGTCGCTGCCCCCGATCATCCCCTTGCCCGCACCGGGAGTCCGCTGACCCGGGACGTGCTGATGGATGCCGAGTTCATGGTCGCGGACCACGGCTGCACCTCGCAGTACCTGCTGGACCAGTACGGCCGCGACGTCGGCCCGTTCACCCGGGTCGGGATGCTCACCGGCTCGACCGCGACGCTGCGCCGGATCGTGGCCAACGGCCGGGGAATCACCATGGTGCCGCGCTTGGTCGTGGCCCGCGAACTCGCCGACGGCGACCTGGTGGAGCTCGAACTCGCCCCGGAGTGCTCGCTGCGGTTGGCCCGGGTCGGCATCGAGGCGCGCTGGCAGGCGCGTCTCGGCTCGCTCTCCGAGCCCCTGCATGCCCTCGTGCGCCTGGCCCGCCGGCACACGCCGTTCCCCGCGCCGGAAGCGTCGGCCGCCGTCGAACCGTCCGTTGCAGCAGCTTGAAAAGGCACAGCAATCAGCACGGCAATTTGAGCGGCATCAAGGTTTAATCATGTGACGTCAGTGATCTGACGTCTGCTTGCTGTGCAATTCCAGGTTAGTTTGCCCGATTCCATCACGTTATAGACGCGCTTGACCGTGCCTTGACTCGATCATGAGCCCGACAGGCGCAATTGTGACTCCGGGGTGGCGCGGGGTAGCTCAGTGGGAGCACTTCTTCACCCTGCGAGATGAAAACATGTTTTGATTTTACCGATTCTTCACAGCTCGAGGATAGACTCCTGACTCGTTTGACGAGCACACCCGAATTTGATCACACACTCGCGTCGCATGGTGGTGCCGACGCGGGCGATGAGCTGTCTCAAGAGCCCTGTGGGGGGCTTCAGGCTGCGCGAAAGGGTGGGGAAGCAGGCATATGACCGTTCTCGAAGACAGGCCGCGTCCGAAACCGTTGCTGGCCGGGCATCAGGACGCGGACACCGGCATGCTGCCGATCATCGCGCCGGACGACCCGATCGCCGCGCCGGCGACGGAGGTGGCGCAGTGGGCGCTCTGGTTCAGCCGCATCGGGCTGTTCGCGGTCGCCGTGGTCATCGCGGTCGAACGCCCGGGGCCCTGGCTGCCCGCGGCGGCGTTCGCCTTCGCGCTCGGCCTCGCGTGGGTGGCGGGTTGGCGCGGCCGGCAGCTGCGCAACATCGCCTTCGCGCTGGCCGTGTTCACCAGCGGCGTGAACTATCTGTCGTGGCGGTTCACCGTGATAGCGATCGGCGGGCATCCGCTGCCCGGCTGGATCATCGGCATCCCGCTGTACCTCGCGGAGATGCACGCCGCGATCCACACCATGGGCCTGCACATCGGCCTGTGGCCGCGTAATCCGCCCGCCGAGCCCGAGGCGTACTACGGGCGCCGGTTCGTGCCGGAGGAACTCCGCGTCGACCCGTTCCGCTACCCGGTCTACGTCTTCGTGCCGACCGTGGACGAGGGCGAGGAGGTGCTGCGCCCCACCCTCACCGGGATCCGGGCCGCGCGGGACGCCTACCTGGCTCAGCACCCGTACACCGATATCGTCGTCGTGGTCTGCGACGACGGCTACGTGGCCAAGAGGGACACCGTCCCCGAGATCTCCGCGCTGTGCGAGGAATTCGGCGTGCTGCACGTGGTGCGCACGATCGGCGGCGGCGCGAAGGCGGGCAACATCAACAACGCCCGCACAGCGGTCGGCGCGGAGGGCGACGTGCTGCTGTGCATCTTCGACTGCGACCAGATCCCGCGCGAGGACTTCTTCCTCAAGCTGATCCCGGGCTTCGACGACCCGGACGTCGGCTGGGTGCAGTCCGGCCAGTTCTACGGCAACCGGAAGAACCCCGTCGCGCGCTGGGCGGACGACCAGCAGTCGCTGTTCTACCGGCTGCTGTGTCCCGGCAAGGCGGCGCACAACGCGGCGTTCATCTGCGGCACCAACTTCCTGATGCGCGCCACGGCGATCGACTCCATCGGCGGCATCCCGACGGGTTCGATCACCGAGGACTTCGCCGCGTCGATCCGGATGGCCGCGAACTGGCGGTCGGTCTACTTCACCGGCATCCTCGCCGTAGGCCTGGGACCGCTGGACCTCGCCTCGTTCTTCAAGCAGCAGGACCGCTGGGCGCGCGGCACGCTCAACATCTTGTGGGACCACTGGCGCGATCTGCTGCTGCCCGCGCCGAAGGGCAAGAAGGGCCTGACGGCCCAGCAGCGCGCGCACTACCTGCTGGCGACCACGCACTACTGGTGCGGAGTCCGGGACCTGATCTTCTGCATCGCGCCGATCCTATTCGTGCTCACCGGGATCAGCGGCGTACGCGGCGCCACGGCCACCGACTTCCTGCTGTACTTCGTGCCCTACTTCGCGCTGTCCATCGCGGGCTTCTGGCATGCCGCCTGGGACATCACGAGCTGGCGCTGCATCATCATCAACTACGGCTCGTTCCCGGTGCTGCTGCAGGCCGCGTTCCGGGTCGTGATCGGCCGCAAGGGCGACTTCACGCTCACCCCGAAGAAGCGCGGCACCATGTCGCCCTGGCGCACCGCGCAGCTGCACCTGATCGTCGTCGCGGGCTGCCTCGTCGCGATGGTGAAGCTGGCGCTGCGGCCGGGCGGATCGGCGTACTGGCTGGCCGGATTCTGGCTGCTGTACCTGTGCGTGATGTCCGGGATGCACATGATCCTCGTGGTCCTGGACACGCGCCAGGCCCGCCAGGAGCGCCGTGAGGCGGAGTTGCACGGCGGCGAGGTGCCGCTGGAGGCGCTGATCCCGCGGCCGGACCAGCACCAGCGTCGGCACCGCACTCCGCGCCCCGCGCGTCGGCTGCCGAAGCCGCGGACGGCCTTCGCGGGGGTCGTGGTCGGCGGCGCGATGCTGTTCGTGCTCGACACCAGCGCCGTCAGCGCCTCCTCGGCGCCGCTGCACCTCACGGCCGCCGCGCTGCCCGCGCACCCGTATATCGGTGTCGGCGCGCTGGCCACGCCGTACGGCGGCACCGGGGTCGAGGCGATCGAGAAGCAGTTGGGCGTCACGTTCGAAACCACCGCCCGGACACAGGAGATAGGTGACTCCTTCGACTACGGCTGGGCGGACTCGATCGCGGCGAACGGCGGAGTGCCGTGGCTCACGATCGTGTTCTCGAACAACGGAAAGGCGAGCCTGACCTCGGCGCTGACCGCGATCGCGAACGGCAGCGACGACAACCAGATCAACACGTGGGCGCGGGAGATCGCGGCCTACGGCAGGCCGCTGTATCTCACGGTGCTGCCGCAGACCGACCGCAACTACTCGGCCAGTTCGGGTGTCGCCAACGGCGGCATCCCGCAGGACGTGCCGCGTGCCTGGGCACGTATCAGAAACCTGTTCACGCAGGCCGGAGCGACGAACGTCTCGTGGGTCTGGACGCCCGCCGACCCCGGCGACGACCAGCTGTACACCCCGCCCGCGAGCCAGGTCGACGCGGTCGCGCTGACCCTGGCCGAGTTCCCGAAGACGACCTGGGTCGACCCGGCGAAGGAGCTGGCCGCGGCGGCTGCGCGGCACCCCGGCAAGCAGTTGATGCTCCAGGTCTCGCTGGACGGAACCCCTGCCCAGCGCGTCGCCTGGCTGAAGAAGCTGCAGGTGGCGGTGGCCGCGCGGGACGACGTGGCCGCGGTGGTGTACCAGGAGGCCGGTCCGGTGAGCGACCTGACCGGCAAGGACGCCAAACCCTGGGCGCTGACCGCGGACAAGCAGACTGTGGCCCAGTTCCAGAACCTGGCCGCGGCGATGACGAAGGTGGGCAACCGATGACCGTCACGCCGACTGAGGGCGTGGCTCGTGTCGCCACGCCCGTCCCCACCGTCATCCACACCGTCGACCCCGCGTCCTACGTCGGCCCGAGCCCGTGGCAGCGCTTCACCGCGAATCGCTTCGGGCACTGGCTGATCGGGCGACTGCCGCTGATCGCGGTACTCGCGCTGCAGGTCGCGCTGGCGACCCGGCTGCACAACACGGCGTTCGAGGACGAAGCGCTGTACCTCTACGCCGGTCACCACGAGATCGCGTGGCTGCTGCACCATCAGACCACGTACGACAACTACTCGACGTACTTCTCGGGCGCGCCGTTCCTGTACCCGGTCCTCGGCGCGGCGGCGGACGGCTTGTTCGGGCTCGAAGGTGCCCGCGCGCTGAGCCTGATCTTCATGCTCGGCGCGACGTGCTGCGTGTGGGGCGTGACGAGGCGGCTGTACGGACGGCCGGCGGCTGCGTGCGCGGCGGCACTGTTCGCGGTCGCCGCGCCGACGCTGTTCCTGAGCAGGCTCGCCACGTACGACCCGATGTCCTTGTTCCTACTCGCGTTCGCGTTGTGGATCGTCGTCGCGACCGCACGCGGCATGGCCCCGCTCGTGCTGCTCGCCGTTCCGCCGGCCGTGCTCGCGGTCGGCACGAAGTACGCGGGCCTGATGTTCGTCCCGACCATCGCCCTCGTCGCGGTGTTCGCGGGCAGGTACGGCGGCCGCGTGAAGGTCACCGGCGAGGCGCGGCGGCGGGGCTGGATCGCGTCGATCGGCAGAGGCCTGCTGTTCACGCTGTCCTTCGCGGGCCTCGTGTACGGCTGGCTCAAGATGCTCGGCCCCTCGTACGTCGCGGGCATCACCTCGACGACCACGAACCGGGCCAGCGGCGGCGACTCGATCGGCTACATACTGAAGATGGCCGCGGAACTGGGCGCGGGTGTCACGATCCTCGCATTCGCCGGCGTCTGGGTCGACGCGCGGCTGGCGCGAAGAAACGGCGAGACCCGCGCCGCCATCCTCGTCCGCGTGCTGCTGAGCCTGGCGCTGGCGTTCACGGCGCTGCTCGCGCCCGTGTACCAGGTGCACCTGCACACGGCCACCTCCCTGCAGAAGCACGTCGGCTTCGGCCTGCTCTTCGCCTCCCCCGTGGCCGGCGTCGCGCTCGCCGGCCTGCTCCGCATCGGCGCCCGCGATCCGCGCCGCCTCTTCGCGGGCATCATGGTCTGCCTGGCCCTGACCTGGGCCGCCATCGTCCAGTCCACGCAGCTGTACGGCGGCTGGCCCGACTCCAGCCAGATGGTCTCCGACCTCAAGACGCAGGTCCGCCCGGTGACCGACCGCATCCTCGCCGAGGAGGACGAGGTCCCGAGGTACTATCTCAGCGACCTGACGCAGCCGTACCAGTGGTACAGCACCTTCTCGTTCACGTACACCACCAAGAAGGGCCAGGTCCTCAGCGGCATCCCCGCGTACCAGCAGGCCATCGCCGACCAGTACTTCGGCCTCGTAGTCCTCCGCTTCGGCCCGACGGCCGGCCTCGACAACACGATCGACGGCCCGCTCATGGCACAGAAGGGCTACACGCTGATCGCGAAGGTCAAGGACAGCGACCAGTACGGGACGGGGTACTACTGGATCTGGCGGTCGGACACTTCGTGAGCTCTTTGGTTTCGTGCGCCCTCTGATTCAGTGTGCTCATTCGAACCTCGCGTTGTCGGATCGGGTGAGCCGGCTGAGGAACGGCAGGGTGCCGCTGATCAGGACGAGCGCGGCGAGCAGGCCGAGGGCCATGGTCAGGTAGTAGGAGCTGCCGGGGCCGGGGATCGGCGTGCCCGCCGGGGCCACCTTCGTGGCGGCGACGACGGCGAGGCCGTAGCCGGCGGCGATGGCGAGGACGGTGGCCGCGGCGAGCGGGAGCAGCGCCTCGAGCAGCACGACCTTGTACAGCGTGCGGACCGGGGTTCCGGTCAGCCGGAGCAGGGTGAAGGGGCGCTTGCGCTCGACGAGGCTGCCGCCCGCCGCGACGGCGAGGCTGCATCCCGCGACCAGCAGGGTGAGCACGACGGCGATGTTCATCATGCGCTGCACGATGTTGCTGACCTGCGCCCGAGCCTGCACGGACTCGCCGAACGTGCGCGGGGCCATGCCGGACTGGGAGAGCGGCGTGTGCGTCACCAGGAACGTACGCACGAGCTCCAGCGTGGTCGGGTCGTCCACCCTGACGAGCACGCCGCGCAGATACAGGGTGCTGAGATCTTGGGTGGCCGCGGGAAGTGCGGGTACTGCGATCGGCTGTGCGCTGTCCTTCGGGTTGTCACTGGTCAGGTTGCTGGTATCGGCCTCGATCGTCGTCCGGCCGGGCGCGCACGTGCCGAATGCGGGCAGTTGGGCGAGGGCCGCGCAGCTGAGGGCGGAGTCGTATGAGTCCTGCGGGGGCGGCACGCTGGCACCGGGCTTCAAGGCCGAGCCCCCGGAATGCGGCGGGCCGACCGGAATCTGCGCGTCGCTCGGCAGCGAGTAGTAGGGCACGACCGCGACGCCGTGGAAGGCCTGCAGTTGCTGGACGATCGCGGCTCCGGTGGCCGGTGTCAGACCGAGCAGACCGGAAGGGGTGTTCGCGTTCTTGTTCGGCGAGCCGCCGGTGCAGTTGACGTCGTTGCCGCACACGGGGGAGTAGTAGAAGGTGTCGAGCAGCACGTTCGAGAGCGCGGTGGCGGTCGGGGTGGCCGTCGTCTCGTTGACCGTCGGCATCAGACCGGCGAGCATCGAGCCCAGGAACACCGCGAGGATCAGACCGCTGACGGCACGGAACGCGGCCTTCGGAGTGTCCGCGAGCCGTCGGGCCGCGAGCAACGAGGGCGCCGAGCCGGTCCGTCGCGCCAGCAGCCGGGCCGCCGTCGCGGTCAGCCATGGCCCGGCGACGACGAGCCCGATCAGTGTGAGCAGCAGCCCCGGGTACACGCCGACGCCAAGCTGTTGCCGGGTCGTCGCGGCCACGCCGTAGACGAACAGCGCGACTCCGAGCAGGAGCGGGATCACGCGCACGACGCTGGGCCGCGGAGGCGTCTGCCTGCGCGTGACACCGAGCGGGGAGATCCGTACCCGTCGCAGCGAGATCAGCGAGGCGACCGCCGAGGCGAGCGGCACACACACCAGCAGCGCGAGATATCCGAGCGCGGTCGGCGTGACGGCGTACGAGAAGTACTTCGTGCCGAACAACACCATGTCGGCCAGCAGCGGTCGCAGCAGGACGAAGAGCAGCATTCCGAGCAGCGTCCCTGCCAGAGCGCTGACACTCGCGTCGACCGACGAGATGACGGCGATCTGCCGGTTGGTCGCGCCGACCAGACGCAGCGCCGCGTAGCGCTCCTCGCGTCGCGTGGCCGCGAGCCGCGTCGCCATGCCGATCAGAATGAGGATCGGGAGCACGAACGCGACCGCGCCGACCGCGAAGGCGTAGCGGAAGTAGTTCGTCCACACGCTGGTCTGCGCGCCGCTCGAGATCGTCGAGACCTGAATCGTCGCGGGCCGCACGGCCAGCTGCGAGGGGCTGTAACCGACGTAGACGACCAGGGCGTCCGGGCCGGTCAGAGCCTTGTCGCCGATGGTGCCCTCTCGAACCCCGGGGAACCGGTCGCCCAGCTGGTCACCCGGAGTGGAGGCGATGAGCGCGGCCAGCGCGGGCGACGCGTAGTACTGTCCGGCGCCTGGCAGGGAGCTGATGCCCGGCGGCAGCGGTGCGTTCGGCCCGAGGGCGGCGACGTCGAGTTGATCGATCGTCTGCCCCCGGAAAATCGTCTCGCTGTAGTTCCACAGCTCGCTCCGCGCCTCGGGGCCGGTGGTCTTGTACGTGTACGAAGATCCGGTGGTGACGGCGGCGCCCAGCGTGCTCTGCCAGCGCGGCTGGTTGTTCGTGTACTGAAACGCATGGAAGTCGGCCAGCACGGCCAACAGGATGGTGACGCCGGCCGCGACGGCCGCCATGGTCACCAGGAGGCGGGTGAGCGCCTCCTTGCCGCTGCGCAGCGTCAGGCGTAGACCGAGCCGGTACATCAGTGTGCCACCTCGAACTCGGTCAGCGCGGAGACCTTGCCGTCGCGCACCATGACGGTCCGCTCGGCGCACGCGGCCACCCGGGCGTCGTGCGTGACCAGCAGCACGGTCGTGCCCTCGGCGCGGGCCGTGGCCACCAGCAGATCCATCACGGTCTCGCTGGTCAGCGAGTCGAGCGAGCCGGTGGGTTCGTCCGCGAACAGCACCTTGGGGCGCGGCGCGAGCGCCCGGGCTATGGCCACCCGCTGCGCCTGGCCGCCGGACAGTTCTCCGGTGCGCCGCGTGCCGAGACCGCCGAGGCCCAGCCGCTCGAGCCAGGAATCAGCCCGCTGGTACGCCTCCTTGCGTCGGACCTTTCCGAGGAGCAGCGGCATGGCGATGTTGTCGGCGACCGTCAGTTCCGGGATCAGCTGCCCGAACTGGAAGACGAAGCCGAACGCGGTGCGCCGCAGTTCGGTGCGCCGCCCGTCGCTGAGTGTGTCGATGCGCTGCCCGTCGAAGCGCACCTCGCCCTGGTCGGGCGTGTAGATGCCGGCGAGGCAGTGCAGCAGGGTCGACTTGCCCGAGCCGCTCGGGCCCATCACCGCCAGGATCTCGCCGGTGCCCACGGCGAGGTCGGCGCCGCGCAGCGCCGGGGTCTGGCCGAAGGCGCGGTGCAGGTCGTGCGCTTCGAGGATGGCGCGGCGCGTGGCGCTCGGGCCGCCCGCGGGATCCGCCGCGGTCAGGTCTGTGCTCATGGCTTGCGTACCATTTCTCTCAGAGCGCCGAGCCGCGCCTCGGTGGCGTCGATCCAGCGCAGATCCGCTTCGAGGTGGAACAGGCCGTAGTCGGCGAGCAGTACGTCCATCGTCGCGCCGCCACGCCGCATTTCGGTCAATTCGCGCATGCGCCGCAGATGCGCGCCGCGTTGCGCGTCGAGATATCGGGCCGCGTCCCGGCCGAGCATGAGGGCGAGCACGACCTTCGCGAAGAACACCGACTGCAGGTGCGGTTCCGGCGCGGCCGGCTCGGCGAGCCAGGTCGCCACCTCGGCCCGTCCCGCTTCGGTGATGGTGTACCGCTTCCGGTCCGGGCCGTCGCCCGGCTCGCTCGCCCCGACGGTGACCTTCCCGTCCCGGGCCAGTCGGCCGAGCGTCGAGTACACCTGCCCGAACGGCAGCGGCTTGTCCTTGCCGAAGAACTCGTCGTAGTCCCGCTTCAGGTCGTACCCGTGGCTGGGCTCGCGGTCGAGCAGCCCGAGCAGGGTCAGAGGAACGCTCACGTGGCCAGTATGCACTCGGTGTATACGCCGGGTCAATAGAGTTCTGACCTGGGGATATGCCAGGAAGGGCAGGTCTGGCTAGGTGATCTTCGGAAACTACGCGACGGCGGTCGTCCGGGCCCGGCGGTGCTGGATGAGGAGCTCTCCGAGGGCGGTGCACTGATGCAGGACGGTGCGGCCGGTGCGGGTGGAGGCGATGAGCCCGGCGGCGCGAAGGGAGGTGGCGTGGGCGGAGGCGGTGGCGTTGCTGATCTTGAGGCTGCGCGCGAGATCGCCGGTCGTGTGGGCCTCGGTGAGCAACAGCAGGGCGCGGTGGCGGGTGTGGCCGATGACGTCGGCGAGGGCTTGGTCGGTCTGCTGCGCGGCCTCGCCGAGCAGTGCGGCGCCCGGGCCCGCGGGGTACGCGATGACCAGCGGGCGTTCGGCGGCCCGGGTGACGTACGTGTGCGCGGCGCCGTGGAAGTGCGGCAGCAGCACGATGTCGCGGTCACGGACGCGGTCTTGGTCGCGGGCCTTGTGCTCGTGTCGCCGTTCGTCGGCCCGGAAGCAGTCGATCTCCAGGGTGTCGCCGTCGAGGTGCGCGTGCGGGAGGGCGGCGAGAGCGTGGGCGATACCGTACTCGGCGACCGCGAGCGCGTGCCGGGTGAATTCGCCGCGATGCAGGTCCTCGACGACCTGCCAGCGCGGGGCGAGTACGGCGTCGAAGGCCCGGCGTTGTGCCACGCTCGGCCGGTCCCACGCCTCGGCACCGCCTCGCCGCACCTCCTCGATCAGGTCACGCAGCGGCAGGGCGGACGGCAGCGCGTGCAGCAGTGCGTGCGACTGGAGACGGCGCCAGCGGACGGTGAGCGGATCGCCGTCGACGCGTGCGAGATTCAGTAGTGCGAGATTGAGTTCGAAGAGCGGCGCGGGCCGCGTCGCGAAACGGATGTGGCCGAAATCCTGCGTGCTGAAGCGGATGCGCATTGGAGCATTCCCCGTGATTCACGGCGCCCGGATCCCCATCCGGGCGCCCCCCGTGCTTTCACCAGGAGCGTAGCCAAGATCCGGTGCGTTGTCACGGGTGCTGCCACGAGGGCTACCGCAGCGACAGCAGGAAATTCGAATTCCCGTCGACGCGCTTGCGGAATTCCTGCGCGCCCACGGGATGGTCCTTGAGCGTGTAGTCCTTGCCGTTCGTATCGAAATCGAAGTAAACCAGGGCCTTGACCGTCTTCGGGTTCGCGGCGGCGAAGTCGAAGACGAGGTCCATGGCGGCCGCGGTGTCCGGCTGGGGCAGGGCGGGGGCCCACTCGGCGACCATCAGTGGCTTGTCGTGCTGCACGGCGAACTTCGCGGTGTCGGTGAGCCCGCCGGGGCCGCTCATGATGAACGAGGTGACCGCGCTCTGCGGGTACGCGTCGATGCCGAGCCAGTCGACGTACGCGTCGCCGGGGTACCACGCGTCCGGGCTGCGGCCGCCGGGGCCGTTCCACAGCGTGGGGCACCAGACGAAGGCGGCGTTCGTCGCACCCTCCGACTGGAAGACCTGGTACACGTGCCGCCACCCGGCTATGAACTGGGCCGTGGTCACCGCGGGCAGATTCCAGTCCGGGTACCAGCTCGCGTTCATCTCCCAGTCGAGGCGTACGAACACCGCGCCGCCGAAGTTCTTCACCGCGAGCGCCTGGGCCTTGAGGTACGCGTCCTTGCTGCCGTCGGTGATCTGGCCGCCGGTCATCGGCAGGTTCCAGGAGATCATCGGCGCCATGTCCGAGCGCGACTTGGCGTTGGTGAGGATCGGCTGGACGGCGCCGTCGGGGGTCGTCCACTGGTCGTAGATCGCCGGATGCGCACCGCCGGTCAGGCCCGCCGCCGTGTCGAACGCGTCGAGTCGGCCGATGTCGGTGGAAACGCCGAGGTACACGCTCCCGTCGGCCGGCTCGTACTTCGCCCCGGCGTCTCCGCTGTTACGCGGCCCCCACGCCGACCAGGCGCCGACGCCAAGACATGCGACCACCGCGATTGTGATCAGGATCCTTAGGCGTCGGCTCACCCGGTCATTGTGCCGCAAACTCAGCCGCGCGGGTTACGCACAGCCGCCCTGGCCGCCTCGAGCCGCGCCACCGGCACGCGGAACGGCGAGCACGACACGTAGTCCAGGCCGACATCGTGGAAGAAGTGGACGGATTCGGGGTCGCCGCCGTGCTCCCCGCACACGCCGAGCTTGAGCGCCGGACGGGTCTTGCGGCCCTCCTCCGAGGCGAGCTGCACGAGGCGGCCGACGCCGTCGCGGTCCAGCGTCTCGAACGGGCTGACGCCGAAGATGCCCCGGTCCAGGTACGCGGAGAAGAACGCCGCCTCGACGTCGTCCCGGGAGAAGCCCCACGTCGTCTGCGTCAGGTCGTTGGTGCCGAAGGAGAAGAACTCGGCGGCCTCGGCGATCTGACCGGCGGTCAGCGCGGCGCGCGGCAGTTCGATCATCGTGCCGATCAGGGCACGGATGTCGGCGCCGGTGGTCTCGGTGACCTCGTCGAGCACGGCGTGCGCCTCGTCGCGGATGATCTCGAGCTCCTGCACGGCGCCGACGAGCGGCACCATGATCTCCACGCGGGCCACGCCGCCGGCCTTGGCGACCTGCGCCGCCGCCTCGGCGATCGCGCGGACCTGCATGATGAACAGCCCAGGGACCACGAGGCCGAGCCGCACGCCGCGCAGGCCGAGCATCGGGTTCTGCTCGTGCAGCTTGTGCACGGCCTGCAGCAGACGCAGGTCCGCCTCGTTGTCCTCGCCGCGCGCCTCGGCCACGGCGACGCGCACGGACAGCTCGGTGAGGTCCGGCAGGAACTCGTGCAGCGGCGGGTCGAGCAGCCGGACGGTGACCGGAAGGCCGCCCATCGCCGTCAGAATCCCGACGAAGTCCTCCCGCTGCATCGGCAGCAGTTCGGCGAGGACCTTCTGCCGCTCGGAGTCGTCCTCCGCGAGGATCAGCCGCTCGACCAGAGCGCGCCGTTCGCCGAGGAACATGTGCTCGGTGCGGCACAGGCCGATGCCCTGCGCGCCGAAGCGCCGGGCGCGCGCGGCGTCGTCCGGGTTGTCGGCGTTCGCACGGACGTACAGTGCGCGCTTCTCGTCGGCCCAGGTCATGATCCGGTGCACGGCCTTGACCAGCTCACCGGCGCGCGCCGAATCGGCGCCGAGCCGTCCTTCGAAGTACTCGACGACGGGGGAGGGGGCGACCGGGACCTCGCCGAGGTAGATCGCGCCGGTCGACCCGTCGATGGACACGACGTCGCCCTCTTCGACCACGACCCCGTTGGGCGCGGTGAACCGGCGCGCCTTCGTGTCGACGTCGAGCTCCTCGGCGCCGCATACGCAGGTCTTGCCCATGCCGCGTGCCACGACCGCCGCGTGCGAGGTCTTGCCGCCGCGCGAGGTGAGGATTCCCTGCGCCGCGATCATGCCGCCGAGGTCGTCCGGGTTCGTCTCCCGGCGGATCAGGATCACCCGCTCGCCGGAGCGCGACCACTTCACCGCCGTGTACGAGTCGAACACCGCCTTGCCGACGGCCGCGCCGGGCGAGGCGTTCATGCCCGTGGCGATGCGCTTGGGCGAGCTCGTGAGGTTGAACTGGGGGAACATCAGCTGCGCCAGCTGAGCCCCCGTCACCCGGTCAAGCGCCTCGTCGGCCGTGATGACCTGCTCGTCGACGAGGTTGTTCGCGATCAGGAACGCCGCCGCGGCCGTTCGCTTGCCGACGCGGGTCTGCAGCATCCACAGCTTGCCGCGCTCGATGGTGAACTCGATGTCGCACAGGTCCCGGTACTGGCCCTCGAGCACCTTCATGATGCGCATCAGCTCGTCGTACGAGGCCTTGTCCAGGTCCTCGAGCTCCTGGAGCGACAGGGTGTTGCGGATGCCCGCGACCACGTCCTCGCCCTGGGCGTTCGCCAGGTAGTCGCCGTACACGCCGGAGTGCCCGGTCGCCGGGTCACGGGTGAACGCCACGCCGGTGCCCGAGTCGGGACCGAGGTTGCCGAAGACCATCGAGCAGATGTTGACGGCGGTCCCGAGGTCGTGCGGGATCCGCTCCTGACGCCGGTAGAGCTTCGCGCGCTCGGTGTTCCACGAGCCGAAGACCGCGTTGATCGCCAGGTCCATCTGCTCGCGCGGGTCCTGCGGGAAATCCCGGCCGGCCTGCTCGTGCACGATCGCCTTGTACGCGTCGACCAGCAGCGCCAGGTCGGCCGCGTCCAGGTCGATGTCGCTGGTGACGTTCTTGGCGCGCTTCGCGGTGTCCAGCGCCTCCTCGAAGTGCTCCCCGTCGATGTCGAGCACGGTCTTGCCGAACATCTGGATCAGCCGCCGGTAGGAGTCCCAGGCGAACCGCTCGTCGCCCGCCACCCGCGCCAGGCCCGAGACCGAGAGGTCGGACAGGCCGATGTTCAGCACCGTCTCCATCATGCCCGGCATCGAGAACTTCGCGCCGGACCGCACCGAAACCAGCAGCGGATCGGACGGATCGCCCAGCTTGCGGCCCATCTGGGCCTCGAGCGCGGTCAGGTAGACCGAGACCTGCTCGTCCAGCCCCTGCGGCGCGGCCCCGGCCGCCAGATACGCACGGCAGGCGTCCGTACTGATCGTGAATCCGGGCGGCACCGGCAGACCGAGGTTCGTCATCTCGGCGAGGTTCGCACCCTTCCCGCCGAGCAGATCCTTCATGTCCTTGTGGCCCTCGGTGAAATCAAACACGTATTTCGGTGCCTGAGGGGACGGCTGATCGAGCGTCGGCACGTGGGGCTCCCTGAAGTCCTCGCGTACGGAAAAAGGTTGCTGACCCGCACGACCAGCAACCCTGTTGACGTCTATAGACACTACTCGCGGGTAGAAAGACTGTCGACGTGAGAGGCCACACGTCGAGCCGTGAGACCCTGGAAGAGTGACGTCCTCTCTCAGCTTCGGCCGCTATGCCGTCGACCCGCCGGTGGTCCTAGCGCCCATGGCCGGGATCACCAACGTCGCCTTCCGGCAGCTGTGCCGCGAACAGGGCGCGGGCATCTACGTCTGCGAGATGATCACGACGCAGGCGCTGGTCGCCCGCAACCCGAAGACGTACCGCATGATCGAGTTCGGCGAGCAGGAGAAGCCCCGCTCGCTCCAGCTCTACGGCGTCGACCCGGCCACCGTGCGCAAGGCCGCCGAGATGGTCGTCGCGGAGAACCTCGCAGACCACATCGACGCCAACTTCGGCTGCTCCGTCAAGAAGGTCACCCGACGCGGCGGCGGCTCGGCGCTGCCCTGGAAGCGGCAGCTGTTCCGGCAGATCGTCCGGGCGATGGTCGAACCCGCCCGCGACGCCGGCATCCCCGTCACCATCAAGATGCGCAAGGGCATCGACGACGACCACCTCACGTTCGTCGAGGCCGGCCAGATCGCCCAGGAGGAGGGCGTCACCGCCGTCGCGCTGCACGCCCGCACCGGCGAACAGCGCTATTCGGGCGAAGCCGACTGGGAGTCGATCGCCCGGCTCAAGGAGGCCGTCGACATCCCGGTCCTCGGCAACGGCGACATCTGGGAGGCCGACGACGCCCTGCGCATGATGCGCGAAACCGGCTGCGACGGCGTCGTCATCGGCCGCGGCTGCCTCGGCCGTCCCTGGCTCTTCCGCGACCTCGCCAACGCCTTCGCCGGCCGGCCCGAACGGACCATGCCCGCGCTCGGCGAGGTCGCGAAAATCATGCGACGCCACGCGGAGCTCCTCGTACAGTGGCTTGAGGACGAACGCGAAGGCGTCACAGGGTTTCGGAAGCACGTGGCGTGGTACTTGAAGGGCTTCCCGGTCGGCACTGATCTGCGCCGGGGTATGGCCATGGCCTCGAGCCTGATGGAACTCGACGACCTGCTCGGCAAGCTCGACCAGGACGCCCCGTTCCCGACCGAGGTCCTGGGCAAGCCCCGCGGCCGGACCAACTCGCCGGCGCGCGTCGTCCTGCCCTACGGCTGGCTCGACAACCGCGACGACGACACGGTCCCGGACGGCGCCGAGCTCGACGACTCGGGTGGCTGAGCAGGCGTGACCTGGGGTGACGGGCGCGGGGAGAGCGCACGTCACACTTTTGGTGACAGCTGGTGCACACTTGTGCGCACAGCGTTACCTTAGGGAGGTGCGTGTGACGAGGACGGGCCGCAGATACGCGGGCGTGTTCGCGGCGGGGGCGGTGGCGGCGCTGTCGGCTGCGTGTGCGCAGGCCCCGGCCGATCCGCCGCTGATCCAGCCGACCACCGCGACGGCCTCGCACCAGGACCAGCGGATCACTCTCCCGGTGACGGTCGCCGTGGCCTTCCACCACCCCGTGCTGGCCGACCGCACCGAGTACGCCGTGCTGTTCACGGTCCAGCAGGCGATGCGCTCGATGGTCCAGGCGGAGTACACCGGCTCCGGCAAGTCCACCGAACTCGCCGATTACTGGACCGGTCCCGGGCTGACCGAGGTGAGTACGCAGATAAAGCAGTGGACCGGGCACCAGCAGCAGCCGGTCGGCACGATCGTGCTCGAGACCACGCAGTACACCCCGGCCAAGGGCGGACGCTCGGCGAAGGTCGACTTCTGCGCCGACTGGTCGCACGTGGTCCGCGGCGAGTCGCGCACCCACGTGGTCGGCGCGGCGGTCCAGGCGAAGAGCGTTCGTTCGACCTACGAGCAGCTGGGCGTGGCCCGCCAGTCCGACCGGCGCTGGAAGGTCGATTCGCTCACCCTCACGCCGAACGCGCCGCAGTGCCCGAAGGGCTGATGCAGCGCCCGAAGGGTTGATCCGGCGTCAGGTTCAGGGGTTGGTTCAGGCGTCGGGTGACGATCTCCGCTAGCCGCGCCGTCCGGGGTCCGCGCGGCGCTCCGGGACGGCGGTGATCAACATGTGCGGCGAGGTGGGCATCGTCGGGCCAGTGGGCGGGAACTTGAAGCGCTCGGCGGACTTCACGGCGAGCCCGGCGGGGGCGATGGCCTTCGTGAGGTCGCGCGAGCAGTGGCAGCCCGCGCCGATCCACGGCCAGACCGTCGCGTCCAGGGCCCGCTGCACGCCGGCGAGCTTCCGACCGTCGGCGCGCACGTGCTCGAGCAGCCGCACCTCGCCGACCTCGCTGCCCTCCTGCCGGCGCAGCACCGAACGCAGCTGGGCGAGCGCCGCGCACTGATCAGGGACCGAACACAGCACGAGCGAGCACACCGCGGCGTCGAACTGGCCGGCGAAGGACGACAGATCCTCCGCGACGCCGTCCACCACCTCGACCGGCACCGAGGCCTCAGCCGCCGCCTGCCGGGCCAGCTCGCGCATCCGCGCCTCCGGCTCGACCGCGACCACCCGCTCGACCTCCGGCGGGTAGTGCGTGAAATTGAGCCCGCTGCCCGCGCCGATCTCCAGCACCTGGCCGGACAGCCCCGCCAGGAAACGGTCCCGGTACGCCGCGAACCCGCCCCGGTCCATCGCCGCCGCGCGCCCCGGGTACCAACTCGCGAACACCCGGTGCCGCTTGCGGTCGCTGCGCGGCGCGTCCTCGCTCGTCGGATCCTGCTGCCTGCCCATGCCGCCGAGAGTATTACTTCCGGGCCCAGAAGTAGTAGTAGGCGGCGCCGTAACTCGTCATCGAAGGGATGGTCGCGACCAGCCGGTAGTTCGCCGCGCGGTACATGGCCTGGGCGATCGCCTGGTCCACTCCCGGGTTGTCGATGCCGTTGTAGACCACCTCCTGGAAGTAGCCCGCCGCGATCGCGGCCTGGTACGCGGCGGTGCCGCTCAGCGCCTGCCCCTTCGCCGTCGTGTACGTGAAGTAGAACGTGTCGGTGAACTGCGTCGGCTCGGCGTCCGGGTCGCCGCGCAGCCCGTAGATCGCCACCGAGTCGGCCTCGACGAGGTAGTGGCCGCCCGGCTTCTGGTACTTGATCAGCTCGGTGACCATGGTGTTCGAGTTGGGCCAGCCGTGGAACAGCTCGAGGGACTGGCCCATGCCCAGCGCGAAGGCCAGCACCATGACGCCGATGCCGAGCTGCGCCCGGTGGAAATGCGAGCCGACCAGCCGGACCAGGCCGTACCCGGCGAGGGGCGCGGCGAAGAACAGGCCGAAGGCCACGTGCTTCTGCAACGACGTGATCGTGTGCAGGTACGTCTGGTAGGCGACGGGCAGCGCCGCGGTGCCGGCGAGCAGCAGCGCCATCAACACGCGTTGCCAGCGGGCGTCGGGCAACGAGCGGTGGCCGTGCGACGGCGGCAGCATAATGAGATACACGCCGCCGAGCACGGCCGCGGCGAACACCGCGCCGCCCCATTGGCCGCCGTTCTGCAGCACGTACAGCATCGAGTTCGTGCCCTGCGCCCGCGCGGTCGTCGTCTGCTCGACGCCCTGCAGCGCGGTCGATCCGGCGATCCGCGCCATCGCCCAGAGCACGAAGGCGACCCCGACGCCGAGCGAGACCGGGCGCAGCAGCGCCAGCCTGCCGCTGTACGGTGCGGCGGCGAACAGCGCCAACAGCACGATCACCGGGACGAACATGAGCGCGGCGTACTTCGTGCCGACCGCCATCCCCGCCGGGAACACGGCGAGCAGGTAGAGCGGCCACGTGGCCTTGGCGAAGCGCACCACGAGCCAAGCGGCGAGCGCGAGCAGGAACAGCGCGCAGGCGTCATACGTGGCCAGCCCGCCGACGAACACGGCCGCCTCGGAGAAGGAGAACAGCGCCGTGCCGCACAGGGCCGCGCGGGTGCCGAAGATCCGGCGCGTGAGCAGGTAGAGCAGGCCGGCGGTGCCGAGCATGAGAGCGAGGCTCAGCAGCCGTGCGGCGAACAGCCCGCCGACCTGGTCGGCCACCGATCCGAGCACCGGGTAGAGCGTCGGTGCGCCGGAGAAGTAGGACCAGAAGTTCGTGGACAGCGCGGTGCCGTACAGCAGGTGGCCCAGCTCGAGGTGGCCCGCGTAGAGGTAGAGCGCCTCGTCTTCGAACGCCGAGTTGTTGTTGCGCAGCGTCAGCACGGCCTGCAGCAACAGGATCGCGGTCAGCAGTCCGCGCCGCGGCCAGTCTCCGGTCCAGAATCCCGGGCGCTGCGCCTTGGCGGCCTCCGAGCCGTCATCGACCGCGTCCAGCTTGATGGCCTTGATCAGCTCGGTCTCGGCCTGCATCGCGTGTTGACGCAGCATCTCGGGGCGCAGCAGCACGCCGGTCTCGTCGAAGGGGACGCTCTCCTGCCACGACGGCGGACCGGAGAAGCCGCCGTCGTCCGCCTTGGCGGGCTTCTCCGGGGCGGCGGGTGCGGCGGGGGCCGCGGCAGGCGCCGCGGCCGGAGCTTCGGCAGCGGCCTCGGCACGCATCTCGGACGACGCGGCGGCGCGCGGCACGATCGCCGGGAGCAGCTGCGTCTCCGCGGCGGCGTCCTCCTCGTACTGACTCTGGCTCACTTGACACCGCTCAGGGTGAAGCCGAACTCGCCGGTGGTGAGTTCCTGCTGGAACTCGGACTGCAGCGCGGGGCGGTTCTCGATCCGCCAGTCGCCGCCCTTGTTGTAGTCGTACCAGACGAAGCCGAGGATGTCAGAATGCTGATCCACTGCGTTGAACAGGTCCTTGAGCGACTGGTCCTCGTCCGTACCCGCCTCGACGGAGGTCTCCGCGATGATGAACGGCTTCTCGGTGAACTCGCGGATCTCGTCGAGGGTCGGCAGGTAGAGCGAGCTGTAGGTGTGCGGGCCGTCCGCCGTCCAGTAGCCGGTCACGCCGGCCCAGTCCACGTACGTGTCGCCGGGGTAGTACTGCTTGAGCTGGACGTTCGAGACGGGGTAGATGTCGTTCGGGTCCCAGATCCAGATCACGTTCGTCGCACCCGCGGCCGCGAACAGGTCGTGTACGTGCTTCCACGCGGCGACGAAGTCGGCGGCCGTGCTCTTGCTGGTGCCCCAGGGGTACCAGTTTCCGTTGAACTCGTGGCCGAAGCTGAGCGCGATCGGCACGTTGAGCGTGCGCACGGCCGTGGCGAAGGACGTGATGTAGGTGTCGCTGTCCCCGGCGGCGATGTTCGCCAACGAGGTGTTCCACGGCTCCCAGACCACGAAGTCCATCGCACCGTAGGACCAGGCGTTGGACGCGGCCTGGGTGTCGAAGGACGTGCCCCAGGCGAGGTATTGGCCGAGCAGGTTGGGCTTCTGGCCGACCCAGCCGGCGAACTTCTCGGCGGGCGAGATCGAATCGGGCGAGCCGTCGATCTCCAGGCCGAGGTATTTGCGGCTCGGGTTCAGCAGCGGGGTGATGTCGTACGCCGGTGCGAGCGGGACGCTCTGCCCCGCCGCCGCGGAGTGGGTGGCGGCTCCGGTGGGTGCGGGGGCCGCGCCCTTCGCGCCGGAGCCGGCCACCGGACGCCGCGGGTCGTTCCAGGTGCCGGCGGCCCGGACCACCGAGCAGCCGCTCAGCGCGCAGCCGACGAGCAGCACGGCCGCCAGGACCACGGATATCCGGCCGTGCCGGACGCGGGGCCGGCGCATCAGGCCTCCGCCTTCCGTGGCTGGGCGAAGACCCGCGCCGCGGTCGCCGCGTAGAACAGGCCGGAGGCCAGGAAGAGGGCGAAGTCGATGGGATCGCCGTCCTTCATCCGCCACAGCGCGACCCCGACCCAGGCCAGCGCGGTCGCCGAGGTCCAGCCGATCATGCCGATCCAGAAGCGCTGGTTGCGGCCCTGCTTCTTGGACGCGGACCCGGTCGGCTGCCAGCCCATCCGCTGCTTGCGCAGCACGTCCCAGATCGTGAAGACATGCGCCCAGCCGTAGATCATCCGGCACGCGTACGCCTCGAGCCGGTAGGGGACGCGGTGCCAGAGCGGGAAGATGAGGCCCGCGTAGAGCAGCCCGGGCAGCACCCACACCAGGTCCTGCACGCGCATTTCGTGCGGCCAGAACAGCATCAGCGCGGTCGGCACCAGCGGAACGACGAACGTGCCCAGAGCCGTGTGCACGTAGTAGAAGAACCCGGACAAGTAGCTCAGCCGCACCCGCCAGGGCAGCTTGGCGCCCCAGAACTTCTTGCTGCCCAGCATGCTCATGTTGCCGGAGCACCAGCGGTACTGCTGATTGACGTACGCGGCGATGTTGTCCGGGCACACCCCCGTGGACAGCGCCAGCGGCAGATAGCGCAGCACCCAGCCCTTGAGGTAGAGGTCGAATCCGGTGTGCACGTCCTCGGAGTGCTCGATCAGCGTCATGCCTCCGTTGGCCTCGAGGGCGGCGCGCCGGTAGACGGCGCAGGTGCCGACGCAGATCGCGCCGTCGTAGTTGGACAGCGAGGTCTGGATGTTGCGGTAGAACAGCTCCTGCACCGCGCCCGCCCCCCGCTCGACCCAGCTCTGCTGGTCGAGGACCCGGAAGAACTGCGGGGTCTGCACGATCCCGATCTTCGGATCGGCCTCCATCTGCGGGAGCACCTCGTCGAGGAAGTCGTCCCGCGGCGCGAAGTCGGCGTCCAGCAGCAGGATGTAGGGCGCGTGCGATATTCGGTAGCCGTAGAGCATGTTGCCGGCCTTCTTGTACCAGCCGCGATTGGCCCGGCCGGCGTAGACGAAGCCGAACTCACCGGCCATCTTCTGCAGCTTCGGGCTGGACGAGTCGTCGAGCACGTACGCGGTGACCTTGCCCTGGTACCGATCCCGCAGCGCGGCCACGTGCTGCCAGGTGTTGCGCAGCACCTCGGTCGGCTCGCCGCAGACCGGCAGCAGCACGTCCACCGCCGGGTACGACTCCGGCTGCCAGGCCGAGACAACCTTGCGGTGCGCCGGAAGATCGAAATCGGGAGTCAGTGCCGTGACGAACTGCGAAATGATGAAGTAGACGATGGTGAATCCCAGGAAGGGGACATAAGACCATATCCACGGAGAAAGCCGGGTCATCAGGATCTGGCTATACACGAGTGCGACGAAGCTCAGTGTCGCGAAAACAACCAGCAGCCTCGAGCCGCGCTTCGTGTACGAATACTTCTCGCGGTCGTCCGGGGGCACCGGAAGTAGCCCGCCGAGATCCTGTGTGGTGCGCGCCGGATCGGTCGCGACCCTGGTCACGGAGGGGAAGCCGGGTTTCCTGGGGCGGGCGCGCCGCCTGCCGAGGACTTCGGACATGAAGACTTCGAGCCCCCTCATGAACTGTTCTGAGCCGTACTCACGAGCTGCTGGTTGGAGATGCTACCGTGTGCGCCGGGCGTGCTGATCCCGCAACGGGAATTTACCTGACGCGCCGGGTGAACACCGAGATCCTGTGCTAGCTTCGTAATTCTTCGGTGCCGCAGTGTAGCGGCTGTGGTGTGCGGCCGTCGCCCGGCTAAGGCCGCTGCGGGCGCGGACCTGCGTTGGGGAGGACACTGTGAGAAGCATCAATGATCTGCTGTGCGACCTCCGAGCGGCGGCACCTCCCCGCGCCGCGGAGTTGACAGCGGACCAGCTCGAACGGCTGCGATGTCTTACCCGCGAGCTGCTCGAGCTCAAGCCGCAGTCGCTCGCGGAGTACCGGCGGTTCGAGAGCGTGCGCTCGCGGGGGATCGAGCTGCCGCGGCAGGAACTCGCGGCGCGGCTCGAGGGGGCCACGATCCTCGTCACCGGCGGCACGGGTTGTATCGGTCGGATCCTGCTGAAGCAACTGCTTCCGCATCGCCCGGCGCGGCTGGTGAGCATGAGCCGCGGCCGGACCGCGCTGCCCCGGATCGACGGGGTCGAGTTCGTGTACGGAGACGTGCGCTACCGCTCCAGCCTCGACGAGGTCTTCGCGGAGATCCGGCCGGACGTCGTCTTCCACGTCGCGGCGCAGCGCAACCCGGGTCTGGCCGAGGTCGAGGTGCTGCGCACCGTGGCCACCAACGTGTTCGGCACCAGGAACGTGCTGCAGGCCGCCGCGCGCAGCGGCACCGGGACGGTCGTGTGCGCGTCCACCGGCAAGGCGCTGCGCCCCTACTCCCCGGACGTCTACGCGGCCTCCAAGCGGATCGGCGAGTGGATCCTGGCCCGGACCGCCGCGTCCTCGGAGATCCGCCTCGCCGCCTCCCGGTTCACGCACGTCGTGGACAACTCGATCATCGGCGACCGGCTGCGCGCCTGGTGCGCCAAGGACGAGCCGGTCCGGCTGCACAGCGCGGACATCGGCTTCTATATCCAGTCGGCGCAGGAGTCCGCGCAGCTGCTGCTCTGCGGCCTGCTCGACGCCCAGCCCGGCAACCTGCGTCTCAATGCCCTGCGAGACCTGGACTGGCCGGCCAGTCTGCTCGAGGTGGCACTCGGCGCGATCGCGCACAGCGGCTCCTCGGCGCCCGTGTACATAGCGGGATACGACAGCGGCTACGAGGAGCAGGCGTTCCCCGGCCTGTACGACCCGATGACCGCGGGCGATGTGAGTCCGCTGATCAACGTGTTCGAGGCGATCGGTGCCAAGGCCGCGGCCTCCGAGCAGGTCGACATGTTCATCCCCGACGTCCTCGGCGACGACGAGGGGGCGCTGCGCGCGCTGGCCGCACTCGAGTCCGTCTGCGTCCCCGCGCTCACCGGCGAGCCCGACCCCGCCGTCGTCCGCCAGAAGCTCGACGACCTGTCCTGGGCCCTGCTCGACGCGACCGTCGTCCAGATCCCCGCCCAGTCCCGCGCCCGCGCCGTCCGCCTCGCCGAGCGCTCCGTCGCCACCCTCCCCGAACAGCACCCGCACCACAGGTTGCTCAGCACCCTGCGTCCGTGATCGAAGTCGGGCTGTGGTCTGCGGCTGACGTGACGTGACGTCGGCGGCGTGCGTCGCAAGCGGACAATCGACGGCCACCCGACACGCGCCGTCCTCCTGCCGCATCAGCTCGCGCCGAACCAGAACACCGTTTCGGACCAGCCGGTGTCAGGTACTCCGGCATCGAGCGCGTCGCTGAGCGTCCGCTCCTCATAGCCGAAGTGGGACTCCATGATCGCCGCCAGGCCGTCGAGCTCGCGCCCGATGGACTCCGCAGCCAGGTCGCGCGAATCTGCAGCCCTGTCCGCGAGTTCACGCACCCGAGACAGAATCGAGGCGATCATCCCATGATCCTCGACGAGCTTCGCAACGGTCACGGCGAGATCCGGCCGCTCGCGGAGCAAAGCGGAGAACATCCCCGCGTCCTCACCCTGGTGATGTGACGTCAACGCCTCGCAGAAGGCGAGGCAATGGGTCACCAGCGCGTCATCGCTCAACCGGCGGCGCCCAAGACCCGACTTGATCTCGCTGATATAGCGGCGCAATTCCTGATGTGCCTGTGCGAGCTGCGCACTCAAGGCGACGATACGGTCGCCCTCGCGGGAAGCCATGGATGGCGGTCCCTTCGGTCCCACACCTCCATGCCTGACGCAGTCCGCCACCGGCACGCGATGCCGCCTCATCCGATCACAGGCCTGATCGTCAGCGCTAGAAGGTGACGGTCCCGGGGCCGGAGATGACGATGGCCTGGCTGAGGAACGCGGCGGCGCCGGCGAGGAGCGTTGTGGACGACGTTCTCCTGGACATTGCGAACCCCAAGCAGACGTTGTCTGGACGAGCGGAAGTGCTACCGCGCTGTGGGTGAGCACGTGTTCCACTGTGCCGACGGCAGAGTGCCGCGGGTATCGGGGAAAGCCCTCGATCTACCCGGATCTGAACCCTGAGATCAACCCCGAGTCCAGCAGCCCCGCGCGCAGCAGGCAGTCCGCGCCGGGCTGGTCGGGTCGGTGATCCACGCCAGCGCCTCGCTCAGGTTGTGCTCGGCGATGTCCCGCATGAAGTCCTTGCGGGGGAAATCGCTTTCGAGCAGCCGCAGCGGGCCCGCCGTGAGGGAGAGGCGCTGGATGAGCATGTAGAGGGCGAGGCGGTCCTCGTCGAGACCGTCGACGGCTACGCGCGGGTAGTCGCCGTGCAGGCGGATCCGGAAGAAGACGTGCTCCCATTCGACGTCGAAGTACATCAGGTCTTCGATGTCGATGATGACCGGCCGGCCCTTCCGGTCCACCATGACGTGGTCGAGGCCGAGTTCACCGTGGACGACGGAGTACTCGGCTCGCGGGCGCACCGACGCCGCGAGCATGTGCAGGCGCTCCTCGAGCTGGTCGCGGGCGCTCTCGGCACGCGGGTCCCGGGCCGCCGCGTCGACGAGGCATCGCAGGCCGAACTCCAGAGCCACCGCCTCGCACGACGTCCCGCGCGACCTGCCTCCGCCGTCGACCAGGGCCACGCTGCCATACGCCGGTGCACGGTAGCTCCGCATCGCCTCCAGCCCGTCGGCCAGGCGGGCCATCGTCGGCTCGGCGGCCCGCGGATCGCGAGCGAGAAAGTCCATGAGGTCTTCGCCGGGGAAGTCTTCGAGGATTGCGATGTCGGCCGGGTAGTGGGTGCGGTCGCGGTCGACGAGGTAGAGCTCTGGGACGCGGAGGCCGAGCGCGTCCAGCCGCGTCCGCGCGGCTTCGAAGAGATCGAGTCCGTATCCGGGCGTGAACGGGTCGGCATCGTCCTCGCCCCACTGGGTCTCCGGCCAGTAGTTCTCCGAGGCCTCCCAGAGATAGGCGATCGCCGTGGTCGCGTCGTCCATCGTCAGGCGGTACACGCCCTTTCGGGTGCCGCCCGCGAGTCGATCGAGCTCCTTCAGCCGACGGCCGCCGCCCAGCGCGGCCCGCGCCGCCCCGGCCAGCTGATCCCGCGTCACAGTCCTGGGTGCCATGGCACTTCCCTCCGGTCGTCCGGGCAACCGGAGGAGCCTACGGGAACGGCGACGGGCCGTCCCGTGAATTAGATCCACGGAACGACCCGGTCGATCGAAATATCTCCGTCAGCAGCCCGGAAGGCGCGTCGCCAGGTAGGACTCGACCTGGTCCAGCGAGACGCGTTCCTGGTGCATCGTGTCGCGCTCCCGGACGGTCACCGCGTTGTCCTCGAGGGTGTCGAAGTCGACCGTGACGCAGAACGGGGTGCCGATCTCGTCGTGCCGACGGTAGCGGCGGCCGATGCCCTGCGCGTCGTCGAAGTCGACGTTCCAGCTGCGCCGCAGGTTGTCGGCCAGCTCCTTGGCCTTCGGGGACAGGTCCGCGTTGCGGGAGAGCGGGAGCACCGCGACCTTGAACGGAGCGAGGCGCCGGTCCAGCTTGAGCACCGCGCGCTTCTCCATCTTGCCCGCCGCGCTCAGCGCCTCCTCCTCGACGTAGGCGTCCAGCAGGAACGCGAGCATGGCCCGGTTCAGGCCCGCCGCCGGCTCGATCACGTACGGGGTGAACCGCTCGTTGTTCGGCTGGTCGAAGTAGGACAGGTCCTGGCCGGAGGCCTTCGAGTGCGTGGACAGGTCGAAGTCGGTCCGGTTCGCGACGCCCTCGAGTTCGCCGAACTCGCTACCGCCGAAGTTGAAGCGGTACTCGATGTCGACGGTGCGCTTCGAGTAGTGCGACAGCTTCTCCTTCGGGTGCTCGTACAGCCGCAGGTTGTCCGGCGAGATACCGAGGCCGGTGTACCAGTCGAAGCGCTCCTGGATCCAGTAGTCGTGCCACTTCTCGTCCTCGCCCGGCCGGACGAAGAACTCCATCTCCATCTGCTCGAACTCGCGGGTGCGGAAGATGAAGTTGCCCGGGGTGATCTCGTTGCGGAAGGACTTGCCGATCTGGCCGATGCCGAACGGGATCTTGCGCCGACTCGTCTCCAGCACGTTCTTGTACGACACGAAGATGCCCTGCGCGGTCTCCGGGCGCAGGTAGTGCAGGCCGGAGCCGTCGGCCACCGCGCCGAGGTGCGTGGTGAGCATGCCGTTGAACTGCTTGGTTTCGGTGAACTGGCCCTTCACGCCGCAGTTCGGGCAGTTGACGTCGGCCAGGCCGTGCTCGGGCGCGTGCTTGTGCTTGGCCTCGTACGCCTCTTCGAGGTGGTCGGCGCGGTACCGCTTGTGGCAGGACAGGCACTCGGTGAGCGGATCGGTGAACTCCTTGACGTGGCCGGAGGCCTCCCAGACCTCGCGCGCCAGGATCACCGAGGAGTCGAGGCCGACGACGTCCTCCCGGCCGCGCACCATCGACTGCCACCACTGGCGCTTGATGTTGTCCTTCAGCTCCACACCGAGCGGTCCGTAGTCGTACGCGGCACGGGAGCCACCGTAGATCTCGCTGGAGGGGAAGACGATGCCCCTGGCCTTGGCCAGTCGGACGATGGTGTCGATCTTGTCGGCGGCCACGATGATTCGTTCCTCTTTTTTCTGCCATCACGCCCGGCTGGCGTGCGGTCTTGCGGCATCGTACCGGTCGTGTCGGAGGTGTTTCCAACGCATTCGCCCGGCGGTCGCGCCCCCCGCGCCGCCCGGCCGGTCGAACGCGTCCGCGTCCGGTCAGTGGCACAATGAGGGATTGCGCCATACGGACGTGAAGCGAGGAGCATCGGTTATGCCGCAGCCGCAAGATTCCATCGGGGCGCGGACCACCGCCGTCCCCGCCCCCGGCCGCTCCACCCGGCAGCGGGCCGCGGTGACGGCCCTGCTCGAGGAGACCGAGGACTTCCTCTCCGCGCAGCAGCTGCACGACCGGCTGCGCCACCGCGGCGACTCGGTCGGGCTGACCACGGTGTACCGCACGCTGCAGTCGCTCGCCGAGACCGGCCAGGTGGACGTGGTGCGCACCGACGAGGGCGAGTCCGTCTACCGGCGCTGCTCGAGCGGCAGCCACCACCATCACCTCGTGTGCCGCAACTGCGGCACGGCGGTCGAGGTGGAGGGGCCCGCGGTCGAGGCCTGGGCCGGGAAGGTCGCGGCCGAGAACGGCTTCATCCAGGTGGAGCACACGGTGGAGATCTTCGGCACCTGCGCGAACTGCGCGGCGAAGGCGGCGGGCTGAGCAGTACGCAACGAGTCATACCGATGGGGCAGGCACACGGGACGTACGACGCACCCGCGACCTACGGGGTCATCCACACCATTCCGCGGCCGGTCTCGCCCGGCGACTTCGGCTCCAGGCCCTCCACGATCTTCTCGAGCCGGTAGCCGAGCCGCTTCGGAACTGCCGCGCTGGGCGCGTTGGCCGCGTCGCAGTGGATTTCCATCCGGCTGATCTTCGGCAGGGCGAGACCGATCTCGGTGAGCCGTCCGGCGGCACGCGTGACGATCCCCTTGCCGGTCAGGTCGCTGCGCAGCCAGTAGCCGATCTCCAGTCCGCCCGGGCCGACGCGGTCCATCAGCGAGATCGAGCCGAGGATCGCTCCGGCGCCGTCGGATATCCGGTAGTCGAAGGCCCGGCCGGTGGCCCACGCGAGGAAGCCGCGCTCGATGAAGTCCCGCTGGTCCTCGATTTTGATCGGCTCGACGCACCAGGGCATCCACGGGTGGAGCGCGGCGTAGCTCGCCTTGATCGCCTCGTGCAGCGCCTGCGCGTCGTCCTGGGTGTAGCGCCGCAGGTGGAACTCGTCGATCTCGATCCGCTCGGGCGCGAAGACGCCGGGCGGGAGCGCCTTGGGCCGCAACTCGGCCGCGGGTGTGTTCGTCATACAGCCCGATCTTGCCCAAGCCGCGGCTGAACGGCAACAGCTTTCGCCCCGGGGGTACCTTCCGAACACGACCTACGCCCGGTCAAGCTGCACCGCCGACCTCAGGTGTTCCGGGGTGCGGTCCGGCACCGTCTTGCGCACGAACGCCGTGCGGAGCGCGTGGTACGGCGCGCCGGGGTCGTCGAAGATCGCCCGCATCCGGGACAGCTCCGCCTGCCGGTAGCGCGCCAGCGGTCGCACCGCCTCGTCCGCGACCAGCCGCTTCGCCTTGTCCGCTATTCGATTGCTGAGATCCGGTGCCGCGGCCAGTTCGAACGCGTCGGCCCAGACGGCCTCGGTGAAGTCCTCCGGATCCACGTCCACCAGCCGGTCCGCCAGGCCGCCGCGCAGCGCCGCCGCCGCGCTGACCGGCAGCGCGTCCTGCATCAGCCGGTCCGTCTCCGCCTGGCCGACCCGCCGCGGCAGCAGGTACGTCCAGTATTCGGATCCGGACAGTCCCATCAGCCGGTAGTGCGGATTGAGCACGACGCCGCGGCGCAGCCAGACCTCGTCCGCGGCGAAGCCCAGCACGGCCCCGCCGGCCGCCGCGTTGCCGCCCATCGCGGCCACGACCATGCGGCCCGTCATCCGCAGCACCGCCTCGACCACGTCGTCGATCGCGTTGATATTGGCCCAGGACTCGGCCGCGGGATCGGCCGCCGCCTCGATCACGCCGAGGTGGATGCCGTTGCCGAAGAAGTCGCGCCGACCGCCGAGAACCAGGACCCTGGTACGCCTCGTGTCCGCGTGCCGGAGCGCCTTCAGCAGCCTGCGACAGTGCTCGGTGCTCAGCGCGCCGCCGGGGAAGCCGAAGCTAAGCATGCCGACCTCGCCGCGCTCCCGGTACGCGATCTCCGGCGAGCCCGGGCACTCCGGCAGGTGCCCGACCTGGCCGGACAGCGCCAGCGCGGCGGGCAGCTTCACCCCGCGCGGACCGCCGGGCAGCCGCTTCGGCTTCGCGTGGCTGATCCACACCGCGCCGTCCGCCGTCGCCCGGCACACCGCCCCGGTCCGGGTGGCCAGCAGGGTCCCCGGACGGCCGCGCAGCGCGTACTCCGGTTCGCCGCCGTAGAGGTAGAACTCCCGGTTGTCCAACCGGTCGAGCACGCCTGGGCTGGAATCCGCCGCGCGAAGCAGGGCGCTGACACGCTCGGTCGAATCGGCCGTCCAGTCGATCCGGCGCAGCTGCTGCGGGTACCCGCCGCGGGTCACCGACTCGCGCTGCGGCCGCGGGCTCAGCCCCGCCTCGAACCGGCGCACCGCCTCGTGCACCGCGGCGCTCGCCGCGTCGGCCAACTCGCCGCGATACAGGTCGCTCTTGCTCACGCCGGGCGGAATCCGGAACTCGGCCGACGCCCACACCGGCCCGGCGTCCATCGCGGCCACGGCCTGCAGCACGGTCACGCCCCAGGTCTCCGCGCCCAGGTGCAGCGCCCAGTCCAGCGACGAAGGACCGCGGTCCCCGGGCGGGCCCGGGTGCACGATCAGGCAGGGCAGCGCGCGCCAGACGTCCTCGGGTATCGCAGTGGTCAGCATCGGGGCGACGCAGAGTTCGAAATCCGGCGGTGTCCTCGGATCGCCGCCCGGGCCGAACACCGCCTCGCGCACCTCGTCCACCCCGCAGGCCGCGATCACCACCTCGAGTTCGTGCCCCGCGTCGGCCAGTTCGGCGTACACGCGCTGGGCGAGACTGTTGAAGGCGGTCGCGATCAGCAGGATCCGCACGAAGGGTCCTCTCCTCGGGGACGACGACAATGAGCACGGTACGAACGGGCGTTCCGCGCAGACTAGGGCACGGTGCCGGTCGCTCGGAGCAAATGCGGGTCAATAGGCTGCCAAGAATGCGCCGTGGCGCGCCGGTGGCGAAGCGGGTCGATACGCTGCGCCGTGCCGAGGTCGCGGCCGTGGCGCGCCAGCGGCGAAGTAGGTCAACAGGCTGTGCTGTACCGCGGCCGGCAGCCGTGGCGCGCTGGTGGCGAAGCGGTCGATACGTTGCGCCGTGTCAAGGCGCGGCCGTGGCGCGTCGGTGGCGCGAGAGCCGCGCGAGGGTCTTCGAACCTCGCCGGACCGTCCCGCTTGACAATCCCGAGACGCGATATATCGTGGTTCTCGGGCAACGCGATACATCGCGTTTCCAGTCGAGGGTACCGGACGGACACAGGACCACGCAGGGAAGGAATCGGGGAGGGCCATGGCCGAGAAGTGGAAGATCGAGCAGCCCGAGCAGTTGGCGATCGGCGACGGCGTGCATCGGCTGCGCCTGTCGGCGGTCGGCGGGCGCATCAACGTGCTGGGGGTGGACGGGCCCGCGGCGCTCGAGGTCAACCGGATCAGCGGGCCGCCGCTGAACGTGGACTTCGAGGACGGACAGCTGACCGTCAAGCACGGCGAGGACCTCAGGGCCGGCCTGTGGAGCTGGCTGACCCGCGGCGCCAAGCAGGAGGTGGAGCTGTCCCTCTCGGTGCCGCCGGACGCGCTGGTCGAGATCACCGTCGTCTCCGGACCGGTGGTGATCTCCAACTTCCACGAGCGCGTCAACGTCAAGGGCGTCTCCGGGGAGCTCACCCTGGCCGGCGTGTACGGGCCGACCAGCGTGAGCACCGTCTCCGGCGCGGTGACGGTCGAGCAGGCCACCGACGACCTCAAGGTCAGGGCCGTCTCCGGCGCGATCACCGTGCTCGCCGGGGCGGGCGGCGAGATCGAGCTCAACACCGTGGCCGGCTCGATCACCGTCGACCTCGAGGACCCGATGCCCGGCCGGGTGCACGCGACGTGCGTATCCGGCGCGCTCACCGTGCGCCTGCCGCACGACCCCGACGTCGAGGTGAACATCACCTCCACCAGCGGCCGGGCCACCACCGCGTTCCCCGAGATCACCCGCAGCAGGCAGCCGGGCAGCTCGCGGCTGAGCGGCGTGATCGGCAGCGGCGCCGCGCAGCTCAAGGGACACACCGTGTCGGGATCGATCACGCTGCTGCGCCGCGATCCGGATGAGGACGCGGACATCCAGGACACTCAGGATGCGAAGCCGGACAGCACCGGCGACGAAGGAATCGAGGACGCACGATGACTCCGGTCTTCGGACACGGCCGGCTCCGGCTGTACCTGCTCAAGCTGCTCGACGAGAGCCCCAGGCACGGCTACGAGATCATCCAGCAGCTGCGCGAGCGCTTCGCCGGCCTCTACTCGCCGAGCGCGGGCACCGTCTACCCGCGTCTCGCCCGCCTCGAGACCGAGGGCCTGATCAGGCACGAGACCGACGGCGGCCGCAAGGTCTACCAGATCACCGACGCAGGCCGGGCTGAGCTCGCCGCTCGCGCGGGCGAGCTCGAGGAACTGGAGACCGAGATCCGTGCCTCGGCCCGCGACCTGGCCGAGGGCATCCGGCAGGAGGTGCGCGAGTCGGCCAAGGCGGTGCAGCAGGAGCTCGCCGAACAGGCCCGCCTCGCCCAGCAGGAGGAGTCGGCCGGCCGCAGGGGCCCGACCGGCGGCTGGGCCGGGATCCCGCCGTGGGCCCCGCAGCCGCCGACCCCGCCCGAGTTCGAGGACGCCGTGCCGCCGATGCCCCCGACGCCGCCGGGAGGTGGTGCCGGTTTCCCCGGTTTCCCTCCTGGGTTCCCCTTCGTGCAGCCGCCGGGATCCGCTAACTGGAGTCGTGAGCAGTGGCGGGAGTGGAAGCAGCAGATGAAGGAGCAGGCCCAGGAGTGGAAGCAGCACCAGGACGAGTGGAAGCAGCAGCACAAGGACTGGCGTGAGCAGCAGAAGGACCACCGGCGCGAATGGCGTCAGCAGCAGCGTGACTGGCAGCGCGACTGGAAGGAGCAGTGGGCGCGCCAGTGGAAGGAGCAGTGGCAGCAGCAGGGTGATGACTGGGAGGGCGGCATGCAGAACTGGCGCGCGTGGTTCGGCGGTCTGGCGGGGGAGACCGACTTCAGCCAGCTCGGCGAGATGCTGAGCTACCTGCGGCGGGAGGGCGGCCCGGTGGCGGACGCGTTCCGTCGGCACGGGACGCTCACCGAGCAGGAGCAGGCCGAGGTCAAGGAGATCCTGGACCGGACGCTGCAGCAGCTCAAGGACCTGCTCGACGGCCCGCGGGACGCGCCGCCGGTCGAGTCCCCGGGCGAGGAGCGGGGCGAGTAGCCGGACGCGTGGCGGGGGGCGCGAGCCGGGAGCCAGGCAGCGGGGGAGGCCTCGGGGAAACGGGGTCGGGGGAAACGGGGTCGGGGGACGGGAGGAGGGGAGCGCCGTGGGGCGCCGGACGGTCAGGGTCCGGCGCTCCACGGCGCTCCGCTGAGCCGTTTCGGGTGTTGCGTCCCCTATCCGGGGGAATGACCGCCGTCCGGTCGGTACCCGGCCGCTTCCGCTTCGACCATGGTCTTGACGGGGCGCTGAACATACCGTGGCGGATGCCGGACACGCGCCGGGCGCGCGCCCCCTAGACTCCCGGTGTGACTGAGGGCTGGATAGTGATCGCACCGGACAAGTTCAAGGGCTCGCTGAGTGCCGCCGAGGTGGCCGACGCCGTGGCCGAGGGACTGGCGAGGGCCGACGCGTCGGTCGAGGTGCGCACGATCCCGATCGCCGACGGCGGGGACGGCACGGTGGACGCGGCGGTGTCGGCCGGGTTCGAGCGGCGCACCGTCACCGTGCGCGGGCCGCTCGGCGCGCCGGTCGAGGCCGCCTTCGGCGTGTCCAACCACACCGCCGTCGTCGAATTATCCGAGGCCAGCGGCCTGCGCAGGCTGCCGCCCGGCGTGTTCGACTCGCTGCACTCCTCGACGTACGGCACCGGCGAAGTCGTCCGCGCGGCCCTCGATGCCGGAGCGCGCACCCTCGTCCTCGGCGTGGGCGGCAGCGCCAGCACCGACGGCGGCGCCGGAATGCTCGCCGCGCTCGGCGCCCGGTTCCTCGACGCGGCGGGCCACGAGCTCGAAGGCTGCGGCGCCGCGCTGACCGAGCTGGCGAGCGTGGACCTGTCGGGGCTCGACGAGCGGATCGCGCAGACCGAGGTCATCCTGGCGACCGACGTGGACAACCCGCTGCTCGGCACGTTCGGCGCCGCCGCGGTCTACGGCCCGCAGAAAGGCGCCGCCCCGGACGACGTCCTCGCTCTCGAGACCGGTCTCGGCCGCCTCGTCGACGTGCTGACGAAGCAGTTGGGCGAGCACGCCGTCGCCGCGGCCGCCCAGCCCGGAGCCGGTGCGGCCGGAGGCGTCGGCTACGGCGCGATCGTCGGTCTCGGCGCGACCGTGCGCCCGGGCATCGAGCTGATGCTGGAGCTGCTGGGAGTCGAGCAGGCGGTGCGCGGCGCCAGGCTCGTCATCACCGGCGAGGGCTCCCTCGACGAGCAGAGCCTGCGTGGAAAGGCCCCCGTCGGCATCGCCCGCCTCGCCGCCCTGCACGGCGTCCCGGTGGTCGCGGTCTGCGGCCAACTCCGCCTGACCGAGGATCAGCTCCACCAGGCCGGCATCCAGCAGGCCTTCGCCCTCGCCGACCTCGAGCCGGATCCGGCGCGCTGCATGGCCGAAGCGGGCAGGCTGCTGAGGGAAATCGCGCCGAGGCTGATCGGCGCCCTCGGCCTGAGCTGAAGGCCGAAGTCGAAGGCCGAAGTCGAAGCCCGAAGCCGAAGGCCAGCCGGTCGGAACTGGCTATTGGTCGGCGCCGGACCGCGATGCTTTGCTCGGATCATGGCTGATGCGATGCCCGATGCAGTGCCCGACGATGTATCCGTACCGGTGCCCGTGCCCGCCGGCTACGAGATCTCCATCGATCCCGCCCGGCTGGATTCCGCGCTTGTGCACGCCTGGTTGTCCACCGACGCGTACTGGGCCATCGGCCGCTCCCGCGCGAAGCAGGACCGCGCGATCGCCGGCTCACTCAACTTCGGCGTGTACGAAGTGCCCGGCGCCGCCCAGGTCGGCTACGCCCGCGTGGTGACGGACAAGGCCGACTTCGCATGGCTCTGCGACGTCTACATCGTCCCCGGCGCCCGCGGCAAGGGCCTCGGGACCGCGCTGGTCGCAGCCGTCCGCGACCACCTCGCCCCCTACCGCCTCCGCCGCATCATCCTCGCGACCGCCGACGCGCACGACGTCTACGCGAAGGTCGGCTTCGAGCCACTCGCCAAGCCCGAGTCCTGGATGGTGCTCGGAGCGCGGTAGTCCGCACCTTGCGGTTGACGGCGCGGTCGACGGCCGTTGCCCCTACAGCGGCGCCGGGTTCCTCGAGGCGTCGTCGGCGGTGGGGTTCGGCCTGGCGCCGCCGAAGCGGCGGTCGCGCTCGGCGTAGATCTGGATGGCGCGCCACAGTTCGGTGCGGTCGAAGTCGGGCCAGAGGGTGTCGAGGAAGACCATCTCGGCGTAGGCGGAGCGCCACAGCATGAAGTTGGACGTGCGCTGCTCGCCCGAGGACCGGAGGAACAGGTCCACGTCGGGCATGTCGGGCTCGTCGAGATACTTGGCGAACAGCTTCTCGTCGATGCGGTTCGGGTTCACCTTGCCGGCCGCGACATCCCTGGACAGGGCGGCGGCGGCGTCGGCGATCTCGGCGCGGCCGCCGTAGTTCACGCACATGTTCAGCGTGAAGCGATCGTTGTACTTCGTCCGCTCCTCGGCCATCTCGAGCTCGTCGATGACCGACTTCCACAGCCGCGGGCGACGGCCGGACCAGCGGATCCGGACGCCGAGGTCGTCCATCTCGTCGATACGGCGGCGGATCGTGAGCCGGTTGAAGCCCATCAGCCAGCGCACCTCGTCCGGCGAGCGGCGCCAGTTCTCGGTGGAGAAGGCGTACGCGGAGATGTGCGTGACGCCGATCTGCACCGCGCCCTCGACCACGTCGAACAGCGACTTCTCGCCGACCTCGTGGCCCTCGGTGCGGGACAGGCCGCGCTCCTTGGCCCAGCGGCCGTTGCCGTCCATCACGATCGCCACGTGCCTGGGCACGAGCTCGGCCGGGATCTTCGGCGGCAGCGCGCCGTCCTTGTGCGGCTTCGGGTCCCGGTACGTCCGCGGGCCGGTCGGCCGGGCCGTCGTCTCGACCGGGCTCGACTTCCTGAGCAGTGCCATCCGTCGTCTTCCGTTCTCAGATCCCTAGTACCAGGCCGCCGGTCACCGTTCGACCAGCCGCAGTGAGCGCAGGCCGCGCTCCAGGTGCCACTGCAGGTATGCGGCGACCAGTCCGCTGGCCTCGCGCCGGTGCCGCGGCTCGCTCGCGTCGGCGATCGCCCACTCCCCGGCCAGCAGCGCGCCGAGCAGGTCCACGGTCGCCTGCTGCGGCACCGCGGCGCCGCCCGGCTTGCAGGTCGGGCACACCACGCCGCCCGCCGGCAGCGAGAAGAAGCGCCACGGCACCCCCGCCGCCGGCTCGTTCCCGCAGCCCGCGCAGTCGCGGAAGGACGGGGCGTACCCGGCGATCGCCAGCGAGCGCAGTATGAACGCGTCGAGCACCAGGCCCGGCGCGTGCTCCCCGCCGATGAGCGCGCGCAGCGCGCCGAGCAGCAGCAGGTACTGCTGCAGCGCGGGCTCGCCCTCCTCGGTCAGCCGCTCCGCCGTCTCCAGCATCGCGGTCCCGGCCGTGTACCGCGCGTAGTCCGCGACGATCGTCCCGCCGTACGGCACGATCGTCTCGGCCTGGGTGATCATGCCGAGCGCGCGATTCTCCCTCTCGAAGGTCTGGAAGTCCACGTGCGCGAACGGCTCGAGCCGCGCGCCGAACTTCGAGGTCGTCCGGCGCACGCCCTTGGCGACCAGCCGCAGCCTGCCGCGGTCCCGGGTGAGCATCGTGATGATGCGATCCGCCTCGCCCAGCTTCTGGGCGCGCAGCACGATCCCGTCGTCACGTTGGAGGCTCACCTGCTCATTCTCGCAGACGCGCGACCGTGCGCGGAGTCGTGCGGCCGCACCTGCACAGCACCTTCACGACCCTCGTCTCGGTCGGCGGCGGTCATCGGCGGTCATCGGTAGTCAGCAGGTCAGCGCCGCGGCGCTGACTGCTCGACCATCGCGATCAGACCCTGGGCGTGCGCCGGGGTCATGCCGAGCTCGGCGGCGGTGCTGGTGAGCACGCGGCGCTCCAGGTCGGTCAGCGGACCGTCGGCCAGCGCCGTGCGCGCGCCCGCCCGCAGCAGGTTCTCCTTGCCCTGGTCGGCCAGCTGGCCGCCGAGCGCCCCCATCAGGCCACTGAGGTCGCCGGGCACCACGTCGAGGTCCGCGGCGAGGGATTGGTCCGTGAAGCCGGGCAGGCCGGCGCCCCGCACCTCGTGCACGGCGGTCGCCCGGGCCTCCGGCACCAGCATCGAGCCGGCCCGCAGCACGTGCACGATCAGCCCGCGCACGCCGTCGAGCAACTGGCCGGACAGCTGCGCGCTGGTCGGCCGGGCCAGCACCCCCATCGTGAACATTCCCTGACACGTGTCGCAGCGCACGTGCTCGTTGACCCTGCCGCTGACCGGGAACAGCGGAATGAAGTAGAGCGTGAACCACCTGCGGCCCACCCGGTGCTTGTAGGCGCGGTCCGCGCCGCACTGCGGGCACAGGAACGTGCCGCTGTCGAGCACGCGGTACAGAACTTTGATCTGCCAGAACAAGAAGAACACGAACGACCCCTCCGGTCGCGGCGATGCGGCCGTCGAATGGTAGTACAAAGGGGCCGTTCGTGTTCTTGGCTTCACGCCTGAATCAGCGCAGCGCGCGGTTCACCGCCGAGACGACGGCCTTGAGCGAGGCGGTGACGATGTTCGCGTCGACGCCCACGCCCCACAGGACGGTGCCGTTCACCGCGCACTCGACGTAGGCCGCGGCACTCGCGTCCCCGCCCGCGGCGAGCGCGTGCTCGGCGTAGTCCAGGAAGCGCAGGTCCACCTCGAGCTGCTGCGTCAGGGCGTTGACGAACGCGTCGATCGGTCCGTTGCCCGCGGAGACCACGGTCGTCGGGGTGCCGTCGATGACGACGTCCACGCTGAGTGCGTCCTTGCCGTCCAGCGTCGAGTCCGAGCGGTATCCGGCGAGCTGGAAGCGGCCCCAGGGCTCGTCCGGCGTCGGCAGGTACTCGTTGGCGAACGCCGACCAGATCTGCTCCGGCGAGACCTCGCCGCCCTCGGCGTCCGTCTTCGCCTGGATGATCCCGGAGAACTCGATCTGCAGCCGGCGCGGCAGCTCCAGCTGGTGGTCGTGCTTGAGCACGTAGGCCACGCCGCCCTTGCCGGACTGCGAGTTGACCCGGATGACCGCCTCGTAGGTGCGGCCGACGTCCTTCGGGTCGATCGGCAGGTACGGCACCGCCCACGGGATCTCGTCCACCGTCGCGCCCGCCGCGGCGGCGTCCTTCTCCAGGTGCTCGAAGCCCTTCTTGATCGCGTCCTGGTGCGAGCCGGAGAACGCGGTGTACACCAGGTCGCCGCCGTACGGGTGGCGCGGGTGCACCGGCAGCTGGTTGCAGTACTCGACGGTGCGCCGGACCTCGTCGATGTCGGAGAAGTCGATCCGCGGGTCGATGCCCTGGGAGAACAGGTTCAGGCCCAGCGTGACCAGGCAGACGTTGCCGGTGCGCTCGCCGTTGCCGAACAGGCAGCCCTCGATCCGGTCCGCGCCCGCCAGGTAGCCCAGCTCGGCGGCGGCCACGGCGGTGCCGCGGTCGTTGTGCGGGTGCAGCGAGAGCACGATGCCCTCGCGGTACTTCAGGTTCCGGCTCATCCACTCGATCGAGTCGGCGTACACGTTCGGGGTGGCCATCTCGACCGTCGCCGGCAGGTTGATGATCACCTTGCGTTCGGGGGTCGGCCGCCACACGTCGTTGACCGCGTCGCAGACCTCGACGGCGAACTCCAGCTCGGTGCCGGTGTACGACTCGGGGGAGTACTCGAAGTAGATCTCGGTCTCCGGGTACTGATCGGCGAACTTCCGGCACAGCTGCGCACCGTTCACCGCGATCTGCTTGATCCCGGCCCGGTCCTGCTCGAACACGACCCGGCGCTGCAGCGCGGAGGTCGAGTTGTACAGGTGTACGATCGCCTGCTTCGCCCCGGCGACCGCCTCGAAGGTGCGCTCGATCAGGTGCTCGCGGGCCTGTGTCAGCACCTGGATGACGACGCCGTCCGGGATCCGGTTCTCCTCGATGATCTGCCGGACGAAGTCGAAGTCGGTCTGCGAGGCGGACGGGAAGCCGACCTCGATCTCCTTGTAGCCCATGGCCACCAGCAGCTCGAACATCTTCAGCTTGCGGGCCGGGCTCATCGGGTCGATCAGCGCCTGGTTGCCGTCGCGCAGGTCCACCGCGCACCAGCGCGGCGCGCGGTCGATGACCCGGCTCGGCCAGCCGCGGTCCGGCAGGTCGATCGGCGTGAAAGCGGTGTACTTGTGGATCGGCATCGAACTCGGCCGCTGTGCGGCGACCACGTCGTACTGGCCGGCGTTCGCTACGGCGGGGTTCTGCACGGTCATGGGTCTCGGTTCTCCATCCGGGGCGGTGCGGGAAGGAGACCGGCGGATTGCGAGTGCTTTCGAGGCTTCAGAAGCGCAGCACCGACTCCGCGACGAGGGTGCCGGTCTGGATGGTTACAGACCCTCGCCGCGGCAGATAAGAAGCCGCCGTCCGTGCATAGTGGGATTCACTCTAGCAGACGGACTTGGCCGCGAGATCGGGTGGATTTCCGCGAGTCTGCCGCCGTACGGCGCCGGAACGCGGTGTGATTGTCCCCGTGCGCACCCTGTTCGCCCCCGCGACCGGCTCGCTGCCGCGGTCCTGGCGGCTGACCCGGGTGCAGACCGCGTCCTGCGGCATGGGCGGCGGCGAGGAGATCGCGGCCGAACTGCTGGCGCAGATCCAGGTCTGCCAGAACGCCGCCGATCTCGCCGACCGGCCCGGGGATCCGCCGGCCGGCCGCGCCGAGCTGCGCTCGGTGCTGGCCCCGCCGTACCGCGGGCGGCGCTTCGTGCATCTGGCGCACGACCATTACGGCAGGCTGCTCGGCTACGCGCGGCTCGGCGTCTACAGCGCGTTCCACCACGAACTCGCGCACGGCGCGCTCACCGTGCACCCGGCCGCGCGTCGGCACGGCGTCGGCTCCGCGCTGCTCGGCGCGCTCGCCGCCTCCGCGAAGGCCAACGGCCGGGGACGGCTCGTGCTCGACGGCCCGCGCAACGCCGCGACCGACGGCTTCGCGCGCAGCTGGGGTCTGCACGTCGGCGGCTGCGACCTGCGCTCCCGCCTTGATCTGAACTCTGCCGCGCTGCACGCCAAACTCGCCACCGTGCTGCCCGAGCAGCGGCAGGGCCGGGCGGGCAACCTGCTGCCGATGCGCTGGGCCGGCGCGTGCCCGGAGTACCTGCTCGACGCGCTGATCGACACCCTCGACTCGCTGCACGCCGACCCCGACGACCCCGGCGTCACGCCGTTCACCGAGGCCGAGGTGCGGCACCGCGAGCGCGCCGCGTGGTCGGCGGGCCTGCGCGAGTACACCGCCTGCCTGCTGGATCCGGCGACCGGGCGGATGGCCGCGCTCTCCACCGCGCACACGGCCGACGGCATGCGCGGCGAGCAGAACGAGACCGTCGTCGTGCCGGAGTATCGCGGCCGCGGCCTGGCGATCCGGGTCAAGGCGTACCTGGTCAGCGAACTGCTCACCGCCGAGCCGAATCTGCGCGTGCTCGACACGTACAACGCGGTCAGCAACACGCGGATACTGGCCGTGAACCGGAGCCTCGGATTCGAACCCGTAGACACGCACGCCGCGTGGACACTTGCGATCTGACTACTTACTCCACCGTTCCTACTCCACGGTCACGCTCTTCGCCAGATTCCGCGGCCTGTCGATGTCCCGGCCGAGCGCGAGCGCGGCGTGGTACGCGAAGATCTGCATCGGGATGCCGAGCAGGATCGGATCCAGCTCGGGCTCGCTGCGCGGCACCAGGATCACGTCCTGCGCGAGCTTCGGGTCCGGCGCGGTGTGCCCGATCATCAGCACCCTGCCCTGGCGCGCGCGGATCTCGCCGAGCGTGCTGAGGTTCTTCTCCAGCAGTTCGTCGTCCGGCACCACGGCCACGGTCGGCAGCTCCGGACCGATCAGGGCGAGCGGACCGTGCTTGAGCTCACTGGCGGGGTACGCCTCGGCATGGATGTACGACAGCTCCTTGAGCTTCTGCGCACCCTCGCGGGCCGCGGGGTATCCGCGCACCCGGCCGACGAACATCAGGCTCTCGTGCTTGGCGTACTCGTGCGCGAGCGCGGCGATGTGCTCCTCGTCCTCAAGGATGCGCTCGATCTTGTCGGGCAGCGCGCGCAACGCGGAGGTGACGCGGCGTCCGTCGGCCGGGGAGAGGTCGTGCACGCGGCCGAAGTGCAGCGCGATCAGCGCGAAGGCCACGGTCGTGCAGGTGAAGCTCTTGGTGGAGGTGACCGAGACCTCCGGTCCCGCGTGCAGGTAGACGCCGCCCGAGCAGGCGCGGGCGATCGTGCTGCCGACGGTGTTGACCACCCCGAGCGTCGTGCCGCCCTTGCGGTTGATCTCGTGCACTGCCGCGAGCGTGTCGTACGTCTCGCCGGACTGGCTGACCGCGATGTAGAGCGTGTCCGACTCGATCACCGGATTGCGGTAGCGGAACTCGGAGGCGGGCTCCGCGTGCGCCGGGATCCGGGCCAGCTCCTCGATCAGCTGCGCGCCGATCTCGCCCGCGTAGTACGCGGAGCCGCAGCCGAGGACCTTCACCCGCTTGAAGTCGCGCGCCTCACGCGCCGTCAGGTTCAGGCCGCCGAGATGCGCGGTCGAGAAGCGCTCGTCCAGCCGGCCGGAGAGGGTGCGCAGGATGGCCGAGGGCTGCTCGTGGATCTCCTTGCTCAGGAAGTGGGCGTGCCCGGCCGTGTCGTAGTCGGCCGCGGCGGTCTCCGCCGTCGAGGGCTGCTTGGTGACGGCCCGCGCGTCGAGGGTGAAGGTGGAGAATCCGCCGGCGCGCACGACGGCCAGCTCGCCGTCGTCGAGGTACACGATCTGTCGCGTGTACCGGACCACGGCCGCGACGTCCGACGCCGCGAACATCTCCTTCTCGCCGATGCCGAGGATGACCGGGCTGCCGTTGCGCGCCACGACGACCACGCCGGGCTGCTCGGCGTCCACGACCGCGATGCCGTACGTGCCGACGACCTGGTTCAGCGCGCCGCGCACCGCGTCCTCGAGGCTCAGGCCGGCGGCGGACTGCACGGCGATCAGGTGCACGAGCACTTCGGAGTCGGTCTCGGAGGTGAAGGTCACGCCGTCCGCGGCGAGTTTGGCGCGCAGGTCGTTGGCGTTCTCGATGATGCCGTTGTGCACGACCGCGAACCGGCCGGCCTCGCTGACGTGCGGGTGCGCGTTCGCGTCGTTCGGCTCGCCGTGCGTCGCCCAACGTGTGTGGCCGATGCCGGTCGTGCCGCGGAACCGGGCGGGCACGGCCGCCGCCAGATCGGCGATGCGGCCCTTCTTCTTGCACACGCGCAGGTTGGACTTGCCGACGACCGCGAGCCCGGCCGAGTCATAGCCGCGGTACTCCAGCCGGGCCAGTCCGTCCAGCAGGATCGGGGCCGCGTCCTGTGCACCCACATAAGCGACGATGCCGCACATATTCACTCTTCCGTTCGGGGCTCAGTGACTCATCCGTAGACCATTCGGCGCAGCTGGCGGGCCGTCAGCTCGGGCGAGGCCACCGGCCGGTCCCGCAGTTCGGCCCGGATCCGCTCGAAGATCGGATCGTTCGTCAGCCCGCTCGCCTGCAACTCCCGGTGCCGCCGCCGGGTGTAGTCCTCGACGTTCTCGTCGAAGTACGCCTTCACGTCCGCGATCACCCGTGCCGCGCTGCCCGCCGGAAGCCCGGTCGTGCGCATGACATGCTGGAGAAGATCATCGTGGGAGGGCGTGGTGGAGGACGGCACGCCTAGGACGTTAGCCCGCGGCGGCGCGCGAAGCCCAGATTCCTGCCCGGAATCGGGCAGGATTTCCTTCAGTTGGCCCCGTCGAACGATTCGGTCTCGGGAGGTTTTGCGCTCCGCAAGATCGGGGTACCGAACCCCGTCGGCAGCGCGCGCACACTTGGAGGGGTCATGGGTCGCACCATCGTGGTCACCGGAGGCAGCAGCGGGATCGGGCGGGCCATCGCGGCCGTATTCGCCGCCGCCGGGGACCGGGTGTTCATCACCGGCCGGACCGAGCGGACCATCGTCGCCGCCGCCAAGGAACTCGACGCCAGCCACTCCGGCGAGGTCATCGCCGTCGTCTGCGACTCGACCAGGCCGCGCGACCTCGCCAAGCTCGTCGACGAGGTGGACGAGCACGTGGACGTGCTGGTGAACGCCTCGGGCGGCCTGGTCGCCGGCAAGCCGTGCGACGACCCGCTGGAGGAGCTGAGCGAGACGTGGAGCGCGTACATCGCGCAGAACGTGCTCGGCGCGGTGCTCACCACGGCGGCGCTGCGGGAGCTGCTCGGCCCGCGCAGCACCATCATCAGCATCGGCTCGATCGGCGCCGAGCGGCGCGGCGGTGCGTACGGCGCGGCCAAGGCGGCGCTCGCCGCGTGGAGCGCGGGGCTGTCCGCCGAACTCGGGCCCCAGGGCGTGACCGCGAACGTCGTGTCCCCGGGCTACATCACGGGGACGGACTTCTTCCAGGGCGGGATGACGGACGCGCGGCACGAACTGCTCGTCGGCGAGACGCACGACAAGCGCCCGGGCACCCCGGAGGACGTCGCCGAGCTGGTGTTCTTCCTCGCCTCACCCGGCGCCCGGCACATCACCGGGCAGACGATCCACGTGAACGGCGGCGCGTTCACAACCAGGTAACCAGGGGTCAGACAGGTGACCGGGGGTCAGAACCCGAGGCGCTGCAGCTGCTTCGGATCGCGCTGCCAGTCCTTGGCGACCTTCACGTGCAGGTCGAGGAACACCGGCGTGCCGAGCAGCGCCTCGATCTGCTGACGGGCCCGCGTGCCGACCTCGCGCAGCCGCGAACCGCCGGTGCCGATCACGATCGACTTCTGGCTCGACCGCTCCACGTACAGCGTGGCGTGCACGTCGAGCAGCGGCTTGTCCTTCGGCCGGTCCTTGCGCGGCAGCATCTCCTCGACCGTCACGGCCAGCGAGTGCGGCAGCTCGTCGCGCACGCCCTCCAGCGCGGCCTCGCGGATCAGTTCGCCGACCATGACCTGCTCCGGCTCGTCCGTCAGCTCACCGCCCGGGTAGAGCGGCGGCGACTGCGGCAGCTGCGTGACCAGCAGGTCCGCGAGCAGGCCGACCTGCGAATCGGCGACCGCGCTCACCGGCACGATCTCCGCCCACTCGATCCCGATCTCCTTGCCGAGTTCGAGGACCGCGAGCAGCTGCTCGCCGACGGACTGCTTGCCCATCGTGTCCGTCTTGGTGACGATCGCGACCTTGGGCGTGCGCTGTACCTGGGCCAGCTGCTGCGCGATATACCGGTCGCCGGGCCCGATCTCCTGGTTGGCCGGGATGCAGAAGCCGATGACGTCCACCTCGGCCCAGGTCGCGCGCACCTGCTCGTTCAGCCGCTCGCCGAGCAGCGTGCGCGGCCGGTGCAGTCCGGGGGTGTCCACGAGTACGAGCTGCGCGTCCGGCCGGTGCACGATCCCGCGCACCGTGTGCCGGGTCGTCTGCGGCTTCCCCGAGGTGATCGCGATCTTCGCGCCGACCAGCGCGTTCGTCAGCGTCGACTTGCCCGCGTTCGGCCGCCCCACGAAGCAGGCGAAGCCCGCGCGGTAGCCGTCCGGGATGTCCAGGTACGACGGCGTCGCCGCCCCCGCCCCCTCGGGAGCCCGCCCCACCGCCGTCGGCGCCGGCTCCGACGCGCGCACCTGCTCCGACGTCGTCCGCCGCTCCGCCTTCGCGATCGACTGCCGCTTGCGCCGCTCCGCGTTCTCCAGCTCCTCCGCCTTACGCCCGCGGTTGTTGCGCACCGCGTTCCGCCCCGCCTGGGACGAAGCGGGCTTCCGTGGCTCGGAGGAGGAGGACGTGCGGCGCGGCTCGGTCATTGAGCCATTGTCTCAGACCGATTCAGCCGCGCCGCACGCCGAGCGATTCCGGGGTCAGCGCCCCCGGAGATCCCGGTACTTGCCCACCAGGGCGTCGGTGGAGGAGTCGTGGGCCTCGGGCAGCGGGGTGCCGTCGGCGGTCAGCTCCGGCTCGATCTTCTTGGCGAGGACCTTGCCGAGCTCGACGCCCCACTGGTCGAAGGAGTTGATGTTCCAGACGGCGCCCTGGGTGAAGACCTTGTGCTCGTAGAGGGCGACGAGCTGGCCGAGCACCGACGGGGTCAGGCGGGGGGCGAGGATCGACGTCGTGGGGTGGTTGCCCTTGAAGACGCGGTGCGGCACGATCGGCGCCGCGGTGCCCTCGGCCTCGACCTGCGCCTTCGTCTTGCCGAAGGCGAGCGCCTCGGTCTGCGCGAGGAAGTTCGCCGTCAGCATGTCGTGGTGCGCGGCGCGCGGGTCGGCGGCCGGCGTGACGGGCTCGGCGAAGCCGATGAAGTCGGCCGGGATGATCTTCGTGCCCTGATGGATCAGCTGGTAGTAGGCGTGCTGGCCGTTGGTGCCGGGGGTGCCCCAGACGATCGGGCCGGTCTGCCAGGCCACCGGCTCGCCGTCGCGCTGCACGGACTTGCCGTTGGACTCCATGTCGAGTTGCTGCAGGTAGGCGGAGAACTTCGACAGGTAGTGCGAGTACGGCAGCACCGCGTGCGTCTGCGCGTCGAAGAAGGAGCCGTACCAGACGCCGAGCAGGCCGAGCAGCGCCGGGACGTTCTGCTTGAGCGGCGTGTTCTTGAAGTGCTCGTCGACGGTGTGGAAGCCGGCCAGCATCTCGCCGAAGCGCTCCGGGCCGATCGCGAGCATCAGCGAGAGGCCGATCGCGGAGTCGTAGGAGTACCGGCCGCCGACCCAGTCCCAGAACCCGAACATGTTCTCGGTGTCGATGCCGAACTTCGAGACCTCCGCGGCGTTCGTCGACACGGCCACGAAGTGCTTGGCCACCGCCGACTCGTCGCCGCCGAGCGCGTCAAGCACCCACTCCTTGGCCGACGTGGCGTTGGTGATCGTCTCGACCGTCGTGAACGTCTTCGAGGAGATGACGAAGAGGGTCTCGGCCGCGGCCAGGTCGCGGGTCGCCTCGTACAGGTCCGCGCCGTCCACGTTGGACACGAAACGGAACGTCAGGTCGCGCCGCGAGTACTCCTTGAGGGCCTCGTACGCCATCGCCGGGCCCAGGTCCGAGCCGCCGATGCCGATGTTGACGACGTTTCTGATGCGCTCCCCGGTCGCGCCCTTCCACTCGCCCGAGCGCACCTTCTCGGCGAACAGGCCCATCCGGTCCAGCACCTCGTGCACGCCGGGGACCACGTTCTCGCCGTCCACCTCGATGGACTCGCCGCGCGGCGCGCGCAGGGCCACGTGCAGCACTGCCCGGTCCTCGGTCACGTTGATCTTCTCGCCCGCGAACATCGCGTCGCGCAGCGGCTCGACCCCGCGTGCCGCCGCGAGCTCCAGCAGCAGGCTGAGGGTCTCGTCGGTGATCAGCTGCTTGGAGAAGTCCACGCTCAGGTCGCCGACCGACAGGGTGTAGCGCCCGGCGCGCTCCGGGTCGGTCGCGAACAGCTCGCGCAGGTGGGTGTCCCCGAAGGCTTCACGGTGCTTGGACAGGGCCTGCCACTGCGTCGTCTCGGTCAACTGCTGCGTCATTTCGACGGCTCCTCGGCCTATGCCATCAGTATCGATTCCGGCTTCGGGAAAAACCTAACACTGGCCCGGGCACCAGGCGTTCCAAGACGTCACGCGTACGCTTCTGACCATGAGCCAGCCACCGCCCGAGCCGCCGCGCCGCAAGATCCTCGTGGTAGAGGACGAGCCCACGCTGGCGGACGCCGTGCTCGCCCGGTTGAACGCCGCGGGCTTCGACACCGCGTACGCCGCGACCGGGCCCGCCGCGATCGCGGCCGCGCGCGAGGAGCGGCCGGATGCGCTGGTGCTGGACGTGATGCTGCCCGGCTTCGACGGCCTCGAGGTCTGCCGCCGGATCCAGGCGGAGCAGCCCGTGCCGGTGCTGATGCTCACCGCCAGGGACGCCGAGTCCGACCTGCTCGCCGGCCTCGGCGCGGGCGCCGACGACTACCTGACCAAGCCCTTTTCCATGCGGGAGCTGATCGCCCGTATCACGGCCCTGCTACGCCGGGTGGACCTGGTGCGCGCGCAGGCCCTGAAGAGCAACGGCGTGGACGCGGACGGCGCCGACCCGAGCGCGCCGCTGGAGCTCGGCTCGCCCGGCCACCCGCTCACCGTGGACCGGGCCCGCCGGCGGGTGCGCGCGAGCGGCGCCGAGGTGCACCTGACGCCGATCGAGTTCGACCTGCTGCTCAGCCTCGCCCGCCGCCCCGGCCAGGTCGTCTCCCGGCAGTCGCTGCTCGCCGAGGTCTGGGACTGGGCGGACGCCTCCGGCACCCGCACCGTCGACTCTCATATCAAGGCCTTGCGCAAGAAGATCGGCGCGGAGCGGATCCGCACCGTGCACGGGGTCGGCTACGCGCTGGAGACCGGAGCCGAGGCGGGATCCCCGTGAACCACGACAGCGCCGACCGCGCCGACCGGCGGGTCGACCACGCCGACCGCTCCGACAGCGCCGACCGTGGCGACCGTGGCGACCGGCGGACCGTCCTCGCCGACCGTTCCGACAGCGCCGAGCGCGCCCGCACCGATCGCGTCCCGCGGCTCCGCGAGCTGCGCGAACTCCAGCCGCTCGACCGGCTCTCCTCCCTCCGGATCAAGCTCGGCGTGCTGGTGGCCGCGTCCGTGACGGTGTCGGCCGGTTTCTCCGCGGTCGGGGTCACCCTCGGCATCGAGGCGCGCTACGTGGTCACGGTCGCCGTGCTCGCCTCGCTGGTCGTCGTGCAGATCCTGGCGCACGGCATGATCGCGCCGCTGCGTTCGATGGCCGCGGCCGCCTCGTCCATGGCGCACGGCGACTACTCCAGACGAGTGCGTGCCACCTCCCGCGACGAGGTAGGCCGTTTGGCTGTCGTGTTCAACCAGATGGCCGCGGATCTCGAGGCCGCCGACCGGGCCCGCCGCGAGCTGATCGCCAACGTCTCGCACGAGCTGCGCACCCCGATCTCGGCGCTGCGCGCGGTGCTGGAGAACGTCGTGGACGGGGTGACCGAACCGGACGGCGCCGCGGTCAAGGCCGCGCTCGCGCAGACCGAACGGCTCGGGCTGCTGGTCGAGGAGCTGCTCGACCTGTCCCGGCTGGAGGCGGGCGCCGTGCCGCTGGACGTCTCCGAGTTCGCCGTCGAGCCCTTCCTCGCCGAGGTGGTGCGGCAGGCGCAGACCGCGGGCCGCCCGGTGCGCTACCGGCTGGACGTGCGCCCGCCGAACCTCGTCGCCCGCGCCGACGCCGGACGGCTGCACCAGGTCGTCGCCAATCTCGTGGACAACGCCGCGAAGCACTCGCCCGCGGACGGCCTGGTCCAGGTCTCGGCGCTGCGCACGCAGGAGGACATGCTGCGCATCGAGGTCGCCGACGAGGGTCCCGGCATCCCGGAGCCGGAGCGCACCAGGGTCTTCGAACGCTTCACCCGCGGCGCGGCCGGCCAGACCGAGCCGGGTGGCGGAACCGGCCTCGGCCTGGCGATCGCGCGCTGGGCGGTGCAGCTGCACGGCGGAACGATCGAGGTGATGCCCTCGACCCGAGGGGCACTCATCAGGCTCGAACTGCCCGCCGAGCCCGAAACGGCAGCTGTACGGCGGAACGATCGAGGTGATGCACTGTAATTCCCTAATTCCCTGGACCCGCGGGGCACTCATCAGGCTCGAACTGCCCGCCGAGCCGGCCGCCGCCGCATCCACGCCGGAATAGTCATCTTGGGCTACAGCATTATGCTCAGTAAGGGTGGTTCAGGTCCCGAGTTTGTGTGACTCTCGTCGCGTTGGCCGGTGCGAACTGCGATTCGCGGCGAAAGGAGCGTAGCCTGGGCTACCGCTGCCCGCTGTGAGGAGGAACCGCTCGGGCCCGCGATGCGGATCCCTCGGCTCCCGCCTTCTCCGGGCGGTTGAGCAGTCCCCACGCGGATCTACGAAGCGGAAGAGGGCGGAAACCGCCGTGTCGCCACAGTCCACACCGACGACGTCTCAGTCAACCCCGGCCCCGGCAGGCGGCGAGACGCCTCCGGGTGAGTTGGCCCAGTTCGGACCCAACGAATGGCTGGTCGACGAGATCTACCAGCAGTACCTGCACGACCCCGAGTCGGTCGACAAGGCCTGGTGGGATTTCTTCAACGACTACCAGCCGGCATCGTCGAACGGCGCGACTCCAGCGGCCGTACCCGCGCAGGCACCCACCACGACCGCGCCCGCCAGCGAGCCGCTCGCCAAGCCCGTCGCGGTGCCCGGCAGCCAGGCCCCCGTCGCCCAGGTCTCCGCGGGCGTCGCGCCGGCCGTGGCCGCCCGCGAGACCGAGATCGAGGCGCACGCCGCGCTCGCGCCCAAGCCCACCCCGCGGGCCGTCGCGCCGGTGGTCGGCGTGCCCAGGGACGCGGCGATCACCGCCCCGCCCACCGCCTCCACCCCGACCGGCGGCGGCGCCGCGACCACCGTGCTCAGGGGCCCGGCCGCGCGGCTGATCAGCAACATGAACGCCTCGCTCGAGGTGCCGACCGCCACCTCGGTGCGCGCGGTCCCGGCGAAGCTGCTCATCGACAACCGCGTGGTCATCAACAACCACCTGAAGCGCGCCCGCGGCGGCAAGGTCTCCTTCACGCACCTCATCGGCTACGCCATGGTGCAGGCGACCAAGGCCATCCCGGAGATGAACGGCTCGTTCGCCGAGGCGGACGGCAAGCCGGCGCTGGTCACCCCCGAGCACATCAACTTCGGCCTGGCGATCGACCTGCAGAAGCCGGACGGCTCGCGCACCCTCGTGGTGCCCTCCATCAAGGCCGCCGAGCTGATGGACTTCCGCGAGTTCTGGCAGGCCTACGAGGACCTGGTCCGCAAGGCCCGCAACAACAAGCTGACCGCCGACGACTTCGCCGGCACCACGATCTCGCTGACCAACCCCGGCGGCATCGGCACCGTGCACTCCGTGCCGCGGCTGATGAAGGGCCAGGGCACGATCATCGGCGTCGGCGCGATGGAGTACCCGGCCGAGTACCAGGGCGCCAGCGAGGAGACGCTCAACCGGCTGGCCGTCAGCAAGATCATGACGCTGACGTCCACCTACGACCACCGGATCATCCAGGGCGCGCAGTCCGGCGAGTACCTCAAGACGATCCACCAGCTGCTGCTCGGCGCGGACGACTTCTTCGACCGGGTCTTCGAGTCGCTGCGGATCCCCTACGAGCCGGTGCGCTGGGTCCAGGACATCGCGGCCTCGCACGAGAACGACGTCAGCAAGGCCGCGCGCGTGCAGGAGCTGATCGACTCCTACCGCACCCGCGGCCACCTGATGGCCGACACCGACCCGCTGGAGTACAAGCAGCGCCGGCACCCGGACCTCGACGTGGTCGAGCACGGCCTGACGCTGTGGGACCTCGAGCGCGAATTCGCCACCGGCGGGTTCGGCGGCAAGCCGATGATGAAGCTGCGGGACGTCCTCGGCGTGCTGCGCGACTCGTACTGCCGCACCACCGGCATCGAGTACATGCACATCCAGGACCCGGCGCAGCGCAAGTGGATCCAGGCCAAGGTGGAGAACGGCAACGTCAAGCCGTCCCGCGAGGAGCAGCTGCGGATCCTCAACCGGCTCAACGCCGCCGAGGCCTTCGAGACCTTCCTGCAGGTCAAGTATGTTGGCCAGAAGCGGTTCTCGCTGGAGGGCGGCGAGTCCGCGATCGCGGTGCTCGACCAGATCATCGGCGCCGCCGCGGAGAACGGCCTGGACGAGGCCTGCATCGGCATGCCGCACCGCGGTCGTCTCAATGTGCTGACGAACATCGTGGGCAAGCCGTACGCCAAGGTGTTCAGCGAGTTCGAGGGCAACCTCGACCCGAAGTCGATGCACGGCTCCGGCGACGTGAAGTACCACCTGGGCACCGACGGCACGTTCACCGCGCTCAGCGGCAGTCAGATCAAGGTCTCGCTGACGGCCAACCCCTCGCACCTCGAGGCGGTCGACCCGGTGCTCGAGGGCTTCGTGCGGGCCAAGCAGGACATCATCAACAAGGCCGGCTCCGCGTTCACGGTGCTGCCGATCCTGATGCACGGCGACGCCGCGTTCGCCGGCCAGGGCGTGGTCGCCGAGACGCTGAACATGTCGCAGCTGCGCGGCTTCCGCACCGGCGGCACCATCCACCTGGTGATCAACAACCAGGTCGGGTTCACCACCTCGCCCGCCGCCTCGCGCTCCTCGGTGTACGCCACCGACGTCGCGCGGATGGTCGAGGCGCCGATCTTCCACGTGAACGGCGACGACCCCGAGGCCTGCGTCCGGGTGGCGCAGCTGGCGTTCGAATTCCGCCAGGAGTTCAGCAAGGACGTCGTCATCGACATGGTCTGCTACCGGCGCCGCGGCCACAACGAGGGCGACGACCCGTCGATGACGCAGCCGCTGATGTACAAGCTGATCGAGGCCAAGCGCTCGGTCCGCAAGCTGTACACCGAGGCGCTGATCGGCCGGGGCGACATCACCATCGAAGAGGCCGAGGGCGCGCTGAAGGACTACCAGGCGAAGCTGGAGCAGGCCTTCGCGGAGACCAAGGACACCGGCAAGGCGCCGGCCAGCCAGGCGGGCGAGGGCAGCGAGGAGCCGTTCCCGGTGCCGGTGCAGACCGGCATCTCCGACGACGTGGTCAAGCGCATCGTCGAGGTGCACGTCAACCTGCCCGAGGGCTTCGAGCCGCACCAGCGCGTGCTGCCGCAGCTGCAGAAGCGCGCGCAGATGGTCAGCGACGGCACGATCGACTGGGCGATGGGCGAGACCCTCGCGATCGGCTCGCTGCTGACCGAGGGCGTCCCGGTCCGGCTCACCGGCCAGGACTCGCGCCGCGGCACCTTCGTGCAGCGGCACCACGTGGTCGTCGACCGGGCCAGTGCGCGCGAGTACACGCCGCTGTCCTACCTGGCCGAGAACCAGGCCACGTACACGGTCTACGACTCGATGCTCTCCGAGTTCGCGGCGATGGGCTTCGAGTACGGCTACTCCGTCGGCCGACCGAACGCACTGGTGCTGTGGGAGGCCCAGTTCGGCGACTTCGGCAACGGCGCGCAGACGATCGTCGACGAGTTCGTCTCGTCCGGCGAGCAGAAGTGGGCCCAGCGCTCCGGCGTGGTGCTGCTGCTGCCGCACGGCTACGAGGGCCAGGGCCCGGACCACTCGTCCGCCCGGATCGAGCGGTACCTGCAGATGTGCGCGCAGAACAACATGACCGTCGCGATGCCCTCGCTGCCGTCCTCGTACTTCCACGTGCTCAGGTGGCAGGCCCTCAACCCGGCGCACAAGCCGCTGGTCGTCTTCACCCCGAAGTCGATGCTCCGGCTCAAGGCGGCGGGCTCGCGGATCGAGGAGTTCACCGGTGCCACGAGCTTCCGCCCGATCATCGGCGACACGACGGTCGCGGCCGACGGCGTGAAGCGGGTGCTGGTCTGCTCCGGCAAGGTCTACTGGGACCTGGTGGCCTACCGCGCCAAGCACGGCATCACCGACACCGCGGTGGTCCGCGCCGAGCGCCTCTACCCGGTGCCCGCGGCCGAGCTGGTGCAGGAGCTGGCCCAGTACCCGGCCGGCGCCGAGCTCCGCTGGGTCCAGGAGGAGCCCGCCAACCAGGGTGCCTGGCCGTTCATGGCCCTGCACCTGCCCGGCGAGCTCGGCGGCCGCGCCCTGACCTGCATCTCCCGCCCCGCCTCGTCCTCCCCGGCGGTGGGTTCGGCCAAGCGCCACGAGGTCGAGCAGCACCGCGTGGTCGAGGAGGCCTTCGCGGAGTGAGGCCTCGGCGGATCGAGGTCTCGGGGTCGGGGCCCTAGCGGCCTGAGCCGTCCGGCGTCCCCCGCCGCTCCTGACGAGCGGCGGGGGACGCCGTTTTCTGCTGGCAGGGAGATTCCGCCGACTTTAGGCAAAATGCTGCCATCGATTCGCGTCGCCCCGAAATCTGAGACTCAGTTCATCGCAAGAATCTTTCAAACCATGCCCTGATACCCGATGCTTCCCTTGACTTGAGACTAGAGTCGGCCGAATATGTGTGCTGCACCACAGGGAAGGCGCGCGCTCACCCACCTCCCACCGCGAAGCGCCGTCCCGACTGTTCCGACGAATCCGACAACTCCCGACGATGACGACGGAGGTTCTCGTGCACGCCATATCCACACTCCGACGGCGCACGCGGCTGCTGGTCGCGTTTCTGCTCGCGTTGGCGATCGCCGTGCCGGTCATCGGCATGGCCACGACCCAGGCTTCCGCCGCGGCGGCGCCGAAGCCCTGCGACGTCTACGCGTCCGGCGGAACGCCGTGCGAGGCGGCGTACAGCAGCACCCGCGCGATGTTCGCGTCCTACAACGGTCCGCTCTACCAAATCCAGCGCGCCTCGGACAACAGCACCCTGAACATCGGCCTCGAATCGACCGGCGGGGTGGTCGACTCCGCGCCGCAGGTCTCCTTCTGCTCCGGCACGACCTGCACCATCACCCAGCTCTACGACCAGACGTCCAACGCCAACAACCTGCCCGTCTCCCCGGGCAAGTCCTGCTCGGGCTGCTCGAACGGACTCAGCGGACCCGGCCCGAACGGCTCGGACATCGCCGCGAACGCGATGGCGCTGCCCGTGACGATCGGCGGCCAGCCGGCGTACGGAGTGCTGGTCAACAACATCGGCACCGGGTATCGCAACAACGCCGTCAAGAACGTGCCCACCGGCTCGCAACCGGAGGGTGAGTACATGATGACGTCGTCCATGCTCACCACGGGTGCCTGCTGCTTCGACTTCGGCTCGGCGGAGACCAACGACTCCGACGACGGCAACGCGACCATGAACGCGATCTACTACGGAACCGCGTGCTGGACCGGCGGATGCACCGGCTCCGGTCCCTGGGTCGGCGGCGATCTCGAGAACGGCATGTACTTCAGCAACAACGGCCCCAACCCGTCGAACATCACGAGTGAGACCGGCTCGTTCGTCTCCGCGTGGGAGAAGAACAACGGCACCACCAACTTCACCCTCAAGTTCGGCAACGGCCAGTCCGGCGGGCTGACGACCTCGTACTCCGGCGCCCTGCCCAACGGCTACAACCCGATGAAGGTGCAGCCCTCCATCGAGCTGGGCACCGGCGGCGACAACAGCACGATGGGCAAGGGAGAGTTCTTCGAAGGCGCCGTCACGGCCGGCTTCCCCTCCGACGCCACTGAGAACGCGGTGCAGTCCAACCTCACCGCGGCCGGCTACGCCAACAACAACACCACGTTCAAGACGAGCACGTCCGTGATCAGTCTGCACGCCCACGCCAACGGCAAGTACGTCGACGCGGCGAACAGCAGCACGTCGCTGATCGCTGACGCCACCTCGGTCGGCACGGCGGAGACCTTCGACATGTTCACCAACACCGACGGAACCGTGAACCTGCGGGCGCACTCGGACAACGAGTGGGTCACCGCGGAGAACAACGGAGCCGCCCCGCTGATCGCCAACCGAGGCTCGGCCGGCCCGTGGGAGACGTTCTATCTGATTCACAACTCCGACGGCAGCGTGAGCTTCCGCGCCTACAACAACGAACAAATCGTGACCGCCGAGAACGCCGGCGCGTCCTCCCTGATCGCCAACCGCACCGCGATCGGCCCGTGGGAGGAATTCGACCTGACCACCCACTGACCGAAAACGCGCCGAGAGCGGACAGCCGGTCTCCTGGGCCCCGGGCCTTCAGGAGACCGGCTCCACTTTTCTCGTTTCCGCAGTGAGCCCTCCGGTACCTAGACTGAATGTCGATGCCAGTACTTCAGCAGCTTCGTCTCGACCATGCGCCTGCCGTGCTTGAGTTCGAGCGGGAGAATCGCGCGTACTTCGCCGCGTCGGTGCCGGACCGGGGTGATGAGTTCTTCGCCGAGTTCGATGCTCGGTACGCGCAGCTGCTCAAGTGGCAGGCTGCCGGGACGGATTACCCCCACGTGCTGGTGGCCGAAAGCGGCGAGGTTGTGGGACGGGTGAACCTGATCGGAGTGGCGGACGGATCGGCTGAACTCGGGTACCGGATCGCGCAGAAGTGCGCCGGACAGGGACTGGCCACCGCGGCGGTGCGTGAGGTGCGCAAGCTCGCTGCCGCGCACTACGGACTCACCAGCTTGCGCGCGCGGGCCACGCTGGACAACCCGGCCTCGCACAGGGTGCTGGAACGCAACGGGTTCGTCGCCGTCGGCGAGCTGACGCTCAACGACAAGCCGGCCACGTCCTACATCTGCGAGCTCCGCTGACCAGCCGCGCGGCCAGATAGTTAGACAAGCTATATAGTTTGGGCTATGCTTTCTACATGAGCGTGGAGCGAGACCAGCGGGTGGCGGCGGAGGCCGTGTATTGGCTGTCGGCGGCGGTGATTCGGTATACGTCGCAGCCGCGGCAGCTGAGTCTGACGGGGTTGGCGACGCTGGCCACGTTGGAGCGGCGGGGGGCTCAGCGGGTCTCGGAGCTGGCGGGGGTGCAGGGGGTGGCGCAGCCGTCGATGACCGTGCTGGTCGGGTCGCTGGAGCAGGCGGGACTCGTCTCGCGGCGGCCGGATCCGAGTGACGGGCGGGCGGTGCTGGTCTCGCTGACGGCGCAGGGGGAGCAGTTCCTCGCCACGCGGCGTCGGGCGGCGGCGGAGCGGCTGTCCGAGCTGGTCGGCAAGCTGCCGGTGGCCGACGCGGAGGCACTCGCCGCCGCGGTCCCTGCGCTCCTTCGGCTGCGCGAACTGCAGGAGGAGGCCATGGAGGCCGCCACGACCTCGAATCGAAGCAAGTAGCAGCACGCAGAAGTCGAGAACCACCAGTCGAAAACCACCAGTCGAGAACATCGATCCCACAAGGACAATCTCGTATCGAAAGCGAAGCGACGCGAATGAGCAGCAGCAATACGGACGTTCAGACTCAACCGCACACCCCCGACCCCGGCCACGGCGACAATCACAGCCACGGCCACGCGGCGACCGGGAGCCCCTTCCGTCAGCCGAGGGCCGTTTGGGCGGTCGCGTTCGCTTGCGTGGTGTCCTTCATGGGCATCGGGCTCGTCGATCCGATCCTGCCCGCGCTCTCCTCGCAGCTGCACGCCAGCACGAGCAACGTCGAGCTGCTGTTCACCAGCTACCTGGTGGTCACGGCCGTCGCGATGCTGGTGACCGGCTGGGTCTCCAGCCGCATCGGCGGCAAGCGGACGCTGATCGCGGGGCTCGTACTCATCGTGCTGTTCAGCGCGCTGGCGGGGTCTTCGCACACGATCGCCCAGATCATCGACTTCCGGGCGGGCTGGGGGCTCGGGAACGCGCTGTTCATCGCCACCTCGCTCGCGGTCATCGTCGGCGCGGCGTCCGGCGGGTTCAACGGGGCGATCATTCTGTACGAGACGGCGCTGGGGGTCGGCATCGCGCTCGGTCCGCTGGTCGGCGGGCTGCTCGGCGGGATCAGCTGGCGCGGGCCGTTCTTCGGTGTCACGGTGCTGATGGCGATTTCGCTGACCGCGACCCTCGTCTTCCTGGATCAGACTCCGAAGCCCACTCGGAAGATCGGGCTCACCGAGCCGCTGCGCGCGCTGCGGCACCGGGGGTTGGCGACGGTGAGCATCGTGGCGCTGTTCTACAACTGGGCGTTCTTCACGGTGCTCGCGTACAGCCCGTTCCCGATGAACCTGGGCATTCACGAGCTGGGGTTCGTGTTCACCGGCTGGGGACTGTTCGTCGCGATCTTCGCGGTGCTGGTGGCGCCGCGGCTGCAGGCCAGGTTCGGCACGGCGCGCACGCAGTACGCCAACTTCTCCCTGATGGCGCTCGACCTGCTGGTGATCGCGCTGTGGACGGACCACAAGGCGGTGCTGATCGTCGCGGTCATCGTGTCAGGAGCCTTCATCGGTGTCAGCAATACCCTGATGACGCAGGCGGTCATGCAGGTCTCGCCGGTCGACCGGTCGGTGGCCTCGGCCGCGTACGGCTTCGTGCGGTTCATCGGCGGCGGGCTCGCGCCCTACTTCGCCGGGAAGCTGGCCGCGCACTACAACGTGCACGTGCCGTTCTACGTCGGCGCCGCGATGCTGATCGTGGCGATCGGCGTGCTGGCTACCGGGCATCAGCTGATCGCGGCCGCGGACGGCGGCGAGACCGCGGACGCGGCGGGCGAGCCGGGCGACGAGGAGACCGCCGAGGAGACCGGGGAGATGATCTCGGTCGGGCTGGCCGACTGAGTACTCGAACAACCAGGTCAGGGGCCGCATCGGGAAACCTGTGCGGCCCCTTTCCGTTGCGCCGCTTGCGTTTCGGGCTACATACTCGGTATACATACTGCGTATGCAACAGCTGGAGGGGAGGTGCGCACCATGTCCGTCAAGCACGGGATTCTCGCGTTGCTGCGGGAGCGGCCGGGCTACGGATACCAGCTGCGCGCCGCATTCGAGGAGACGACCGGCTCGACCTGGCCGGTGAACATCGGCCAGGTCTACACCACGCTCGGTCGGCTGGAGCGGGACGGCCTCGTCGCCAAGACCGGCGAGGACGCGGAGGGGCACGTCGTCTACGAGATCACGTCGTCCGGCGTGACGGAACTCGACGACTGGTTCGCGCGGCCGATCACGCAGAGCGATCGGCCGCGCGACGAGCTCGCGATGAAACTGGCGCTGGCCGTGACCGTGCCGGGGGTGGACGTCGCCGCGCTGGTGCAGCTTCAACGCAACCACGCGCAGACCACCCTGCACTCACTGACCCAGCGCAAGCTGCGGGCCACCGAGCCGCACCTGGCCTGGTCGCTCGTCCTCGAGGCGCAGATCTTCCAGGCCGAGGCGGAGATCCGCTGGCTGGACCACGTGGAGGAACAGGTATGCCGCAGGAATGGGTAGGGCCCGTCGTCAGCCTCAGGGATCTGACACGCGTGCACGGCAGCGGGGAGGCCTGCGGGTCGGCGGCACGGTGACCATCCCCGCCTCGTCCACACGCGATGGCCAGGCCGCGTCGTTCACCGTCGTCGGCCTCATGCAGCAGCCGACGGCCATGACCGGGGACGCGATCTACGCACTGCCGGGTGCCCCGGCGGTGATCGGCGAAAGCCACGTCGGCTGGTTCGTGCTGAACCACGGCGGCGTGACGTGGAGCCGGGTCGAACAGCTGAACCAGGGCGGCTACCGCGTCGTCTCGCGTGACGTCGTGCTGGATCCGCCCGCAGCGTCGAAGACCCCTTATTACCTTCGGGCATACGGCGCGCCGGGAAGCGCGAGCGCGGCGAAACTCGCGGTCGTGACCATTACGGTCGGCATCGCGCTGCTCGAGGTCGTACTGCTCGCCGGACCGGCCTTCGCGGTCTCCGCGCGCCGCCGCGAGCGCGAGTACGCGATGCTGGGTGCGGTCGGCGCTGACGGCACCCACCTGCGCAGAATCGTGCTCGCTGACGGTCTGGTGCTCGGCACGATCGCGGGCGTACTGGGGGCCGGGCTCGGCTTCGGGGCAGGCGCGGTGACGCTCGCCTTCATGGCGCGGTATTCCGGCCGACTTCCCGGAGCCGTGCACGTGGACGTCGCCCGCGTGCTGATCGTGGCGCTCCTCGCCATCGTGCTCGGCCTGTGCTCGGCGCTCGCGCCCGCGCTGTCCGTGGCGAAGCGGGATATTCTCAGTGCCCTCAACGGTCGCCGCACGGTGGCCGGCCGCCGGGTGCGCGTCGGCCGCCTGGCGCTCGGCCTGGTGCTGATCGCCCTCGGCATGGTCGCGGAGTACTACTTCGGCGGTCACAGCTTCAGCAGCGGAGGCCTGGACGTCGTCCTGGGCATCGCGCTCATCGAGGTCGGCTGCATCCTGTGCACCCCGGCGATCATCCGGCTGCTCGCCAGGTTCGGCAGGGTCCTGCCACTCGGCCCCCGGCTGGCGCTGCGGGACGGGGCGCGCAACTCGGCGCGCACGACGCCGGCGGTCGCGGCGATGTTCGCCGCCGTCGCCGGTGCCGTGGCCGCCGGTGCGTGGATCCAGAGCGGCGTGGTCCTGGAGCAGGCCGGCTACCAGCCCGCACTGCTGCCCAACCAGGTCGCCGTGGTGGGCGTCGCCAACGGGCAGCAGGCCTCCGCGATCACCGCCAAGCTGCGCGGCGTCCTGCCGATAACGGACAGCATGCTGACACAGTCGGCGGGACGGGCCGACGCCCCGGACACCTGGCAGGTCTCCTTCATGTATCCCGGCCAGAGCCCGTGCCCCAGCGACGAATCCACCGCGAACAGCGACATAACCTCACTCTGCGGCGCGGGCTCGTACGGCGGCGCCACCCCGCAGAGCATGGTCGGCGGCCCGCAGGTGTTCCGCGAGGTGACAGGGTTCGACAACGCACAGGCAGACGCAGTGCTCGATCAAGGCGGCGTAGTCCTGTTCACGCCAGGGATCGTGCGGAACGGCAAGGTGATGCTGGACGCCCCGGCAGGAGGCAAGGGGAATCCGAAGGCGAGGTACGTGACCATCCCGGCCGTCTACGTCCCCGTGCACGGATATCCGAACCCCGGCTTCATCCTCGCGCCGAAGACCGCTCAGGCGGCCGGCATCGCGGGTGGCACGCAGACGCTGCTGCTCGACCTGAGCAGTCACGCCGATGCCACGCAGCAGTTCGCCGCGAACCAGATCCTCGACGGCTTCAGCGTCAGCGGCGGGCTGATGGTTGAGGACGGCCTGCACAGCAACTACGGGCTCGCGAACGAGGTGGTGCTGCTCGCCGCGATGTTCGTCGCGATCGGCGCCGCGGCCATCGCAACGGGCCTGGCGCTCGCGGACGGCCGCGCGGACCAGGAGACGCTCGTCGCGGTCGGCGGCAGCCCGTGGACGCGGCGTTGGCCGGCCGGCAGCACCGCGCTCGTGGTGACCGGACTCGGCGTGCTGATCGGTGTCCCGATCGGCTTCCTCATCGCGGCGGGCCTGGTCAAAGTCAGCGATCTGGCGCAGATCGGGCCCGAGATGTCCGGTGCGTCGCGCCCGTTCGCCGTCCCGTGGCTGGATCTCGGCGGCCTCGCGCTCGCCGTTCCGCTGCTGACGGCGCTCGGCGCTATGCTGCTGAGCCGTTCGAAGGCGCCCGGATCCGGCCGAGCCCTGGGCTGAACCGTTTCCCGATCTAGGAGAGTGAGTAAAATAGCTGAGGTGATCCGACGTGGCCTCGAATACTCCGCGGTCCCCGGCTTCGAGCCGACTCTGTTGGACCTCTATACGCCGGACGGCGTGACCCGGCCCCCGCTCGTCATCTGGATCCACGGCGGCGGGTTCCACAGCGGGGACCGGGTCGGGCTGCCGGGCACGCTCTCGCCCGGCTCGATCTTCGGCGCGCTGACCGCCGCCGGGCTGGCCTGCGCCTCGATCGACTACCGGCTCGCGCCCGCCGCGCGTCCCGCGGACCAGGCGGCCGACGTGCGTGCCGCGGTGCGGTTCCTGGTCCAGCGGGCGCCGCGCTACGGCTACGACCCGGATCGGCTCGGGGTCTGGGGCGAGTCGGCGGGCGGCCTGCACGCGCTGCTGGCCGGGTTGACGATTCCGCAGGTGAAGGCCGTGGTCGCGTGGTATCCGGTGACGGACCTCGCGGAGTTCCTACCCACGGATCCCGCGGACCTGGAGCGGCAGTCGGCGCTCTACGGCGTGCTGATGAAGGACGCGCGCGAGCTCGCGGGCGCCGCCAGCCCGATGACGCACGTGCGCGAGGGGGCCCCGCCCGTCCTCCTCGTGCACGGCGACGCGGACGAGGAGGTGCCGATCTCGCAGAGCCTGCGGCTGCACGGGCGGCTGCTCGATGTCGGCGCGGACTCGACGCTGCACGTCGTACCCGGCGCCGGCCACTGCTTCGAGGGTTACCCGGACGTCCCCGGCCTGCTCAAGGAGTCGGTCGACTACCTCGGCTCGCGGCTGATGCGCTGACCGTCGTCGCGTCCGCCTTCGCCGCGTTGATTTCGCAGGCTACCGCTGCGGGACCGCGCAGCCGTCCGGGCCGCAGATCTCGCCGCTGGTGCCGATGTCGTCCGGACCGAGCCCCGGCACGGTCGGCAGCTTCAGCGGCTGCGGACGCGTGCGCCACGCCTCCTCCAGCGCCTGCCTGAACAGGTCGGCGGGCTGCCCGCCGGACACGCCGAAGCGCCGGTCGAGCACGAAGAAGGGCACGCCTGTCGCGCCGAGTTCCTCGGCCTCCCGCTCGTCCTGCCGCACATCGGCCGCGTACGCCTGCGGGTCGTCGTAGACCGCGGCCGCCTCGTCCTTGTCCAGGCCCGCCTCGACGGCCAGTTCCAGCACGCGACCGCGGCCGAACACGGAGCGCTCGTCCGCGAAGTTCGCCTTGAAGGTGAGGTCGATCAGCTCGTTCTGCGCGCCCTTGGTCTTGGCGAAGTGCAGCAGCCGGTGGATGGCGAAGGTGCTGCCGCTGTCGCGACCCTCCGCGATGTAGTCGAGGCCCTCGGACCGCGCATTGTCCGCGACCCGCTGCTCCGCCTGCCGCGCCTGGCTCTCGGACATGCCGTACTTCTGCGCGAGCATCGGGATGACCTGCGCAGTCTCGCCCTCGGGCCGCTGCGGGTCGAGCTCGAAGGAGCGGAAGACGACCTCCACCTCGTCCTTGTGCTCGAACTCGGCGAGCCCCTGCTCGAAGCGGGCCTTCCCGATGTAGCACCACGGACAGGCCACATCGCTCCAGATCTCGACTTGCATATTCCGGCTCCCACCGACCTCTAGAAGTTCATTCACTGAGGTCAGCGGTGCGCGGCCGGGGATTATTCCGGGCCGCCCGCGCGCTCGACGAGGGCGATCGCCTCGTCGATGGACGCGGCGGCGAACTCCGGCCGCGGGTCCGCAGGGCCGCGGACGACGTCGTACGGCAGCCAGATCGTGCGCAGACCCGCGGCGATCCCGCCCTCGACGTCCTTGGAGAGCATGTCGCCGACCATCCAGCCGTCCGGCCCCAGTTCGACGCCGAGCTTGCCCGCCGCGAGCTCGAAGATCCGCCGATCCGGTTTGCGGTACCCGGCCGACTGGGAGTCGATCACCGCGTCCACGTAGTCGCGCAGGCAGACGTGGTCGATCTTGCCGTGCTGCACGCGCGTCATGCCGTTGGTGACGATGCCGAGCAGCCAGCCCGCGTCGCGCAGCCGCGTCAGCCCGGCGGCCACGGTCGGAGAGAGGGTGAACTTCCGTGCGTACGACTCGGCGAACTCGTCGAAGAGCTCTGCTACCGGGGTGGCGATCCCGTACCACTCGCGGGCCTTCTCGGCGAACTCCAGCCAGGTGTCGACCTCGCGCGCCCGGCGGGTCACGACGTGGGCCGCGGCCAGCTCGTCGTTCCCGTCACCGATTCCGTACTCGGCGACGAAGTCGAGTGCCCACGCGTGCAGCGCGGTTCGGGTGTCCACCAGAGTGTCGTCGAGGTCGAAGAAGGCGAAACTCATGCGCTCATCCTACGGACGCCTCGCGCATGAAGATGGTCATCCGGTGCCGCACGGTGAATCCCGCGCGCTGGTAGACGCCGAGCGCGCCGCTCGGATTGTCCCCGTAGACGCCCAGCGACGCGGAATCGAAGCCCCTGGCGGCCGCGCCCTCGGCGGCCAGGTTGATCAGGGTGCTGGCAATGCCGCGTCCGCGGTGTTCGCGGCGGGTGCCGATGTAGTTGATGTACAGGTCGCGGCGGCCGGTCGCGGCGGTATTCGCCTCGTAGCAGCGGCAGAAGATGTAGCCGGCGAGGGTGCCGGATTCCGCGTCGCGCAGCCCGAAGGTCAGCTCTCCCTGGAAGCTCGCGGTCCCGGTTCCCATGACGTGCGGCCAGGATTCGACGGTCTGGATGGTAGAGCCCGGATGGTCGGGAACGAAGGCGATGTTGTGCGTATCGCGGAACTCCTCGGCCAGCGCGTCCTCGTAGTTGATGAGCGTGAAGCCGTCCGGGACCTGCGTCTTTCCGGACTCTCGGCCGGCAAGGTCCAGCTCCATCAGGAACTCGTAGCGCTTCGCCGTGAACCCGCACGCCTTGAACAGCGCGACGCCGCCCGTCAGCGTGTCGTGCACGCCCGCATGCAGTTCGCACCGAGCACCCGGGAAGCGTCGCTCGGTGATCCGTGCCGCCGCGCCCAACGCCCATTCGACGACCGCCGTGCCGAGTCCGCGTCGGCGCAGTTCGGGGAGCACCTTGCCCCAGAAGAACATCCTATGTACCGGATCGGCCGCCGTGCGCGCGTAGACGATCCCGGCGGCGACGAGGCGTCCGTCGATGAAGGCGCCGTAGGCGCCGTCCTGCGCGTCCACCGCGGGGCTGTCGAACTCCTCTGCGAAGTCCTCGGCTCCGTAGGCCTCGTCCAACTGGTCCACGGCGTCCGCCGCCGCGTTGAGCTCGGCGAGCGCGGGCGCGTCGTCCCTGGTCAGTGTGCGCCAGACAGGATCCATGCCGGGCATGCTACGTGCGGGAGCCGCGACGTGCATCCGATTTTGCCTTCAGGGGGTTTACGCGTGCGGCCGATTGGGCGAGGTTGTTCCTCATGCCCACCACCACGTTGATATCGCGCAAGAGATCCTTGCGCGGCACAGCCCTCGCCGCCGCACTCGTGGCCGGATTCGCGCTGACCGCCGGGCCCGCCGCCGCGTCGTCCGCGGCGTCGTCCAGCACAGCGTCGTCCTCTGCGTCGTCGTCCAGCACCTCGCACGGAGGGGCCGCCCGGCACGCCGCCACCATCACTGCGCGGAGCGGCTCCGGTACCTCCGCCGACTTTGTCGAGAACGGGTATCAGAACCCGGTCACCGCGTTCGAACCGGTCTCCCGCCCGGACACCCGAAGCTGCACGGTCACCGCGATGCAGTACGACTTCGCGAACTCCTACTCGACCGGCGACTACATCGGCACGCTCACCCCGCCGAGCGACTGCTCCGGGCCGTGGAACAAGGTCGTGCTCGACTGGTCCGGCAGCGTCGCGGGCGTGCAGTACGACCGCCTCGCCGGGGTCTGGATCGGCGGCGCCGAGGTCTTCCGCACCAGCACGCCGGAGCCGGACGCCGCGGGCATCTCCTGGCACGTCGACGAGGACCTCAGCAAGTACATCCCGCTGCTGGAGAAGACGCAGCCGATCGACGTCAGCCTAGGCAATGTAGTCAACAGTACATACACTGGCGTGTATCACATCACGCTGAAGATCACGTACTACGTGGCCGACCGCACGCACCCGGCCGCGCACACGGCGAACGAGGTGCTGCCGCTCAGCAACACCGACAGCAACGGCGCCTCGGACTGGTGGGACCTGACGAAGGGCCAGAGCGCGAGCCTCACCGAGACGTTCCCGACGAACCTGACCAGCGCCAGCGTCGAGGTCTACGCGCGCGGCAACGGCTGCGAGGAGTTCTGGTACAGCAACGTCCCGGACAACGACGCGGCCGACATCGCCAACGGCTACTGCAGCGGCGGCACGTACCGCGAGGTGGGCGTGGAGGTCGACGGCAAGCTCGCCGGGATCGCGCAGGTGTATCCCGTGATCTACAGCGGCGGGATCAATCCTCTGATGTGGCGGCCGATCATGAGCGTCGACTCGCTGCGCACCGAGCCGTACACGATGAACCTGACCCCCTTCGCCGGGCTGCTCTCGGACGGAAAGCAGCACACGGTCACGATCGTTCCGCCCGCCGACATCAGTGACGTGTGGATGGTCGACGCGACGATGTTCCTCACCACCGACGCGCACACGGCCCACACCGGCGGCGCCGTCACCGCGGACACCATCGCCGCCGCTCCGTCGCTCACGACGAGCATCACCAGCCCGGCCGCCGGCACGAACCTGATCACCGCCGACGCGAGCCGCGATTGGCGCGTGTCAGGCTACGTCGACACCAGCCGCGGCCGGGTCACGACGACCGTCAGCCAGCACGCGACGTACCAGAACGCTGACAAGATCTGGCAGAGCGGCGAGAACCAGACGGTCACGCAGAAGGACCAGGGCTACGGCATCGTGACCACCAACGGGCTGTCGACCAAGGCGACGTGGAGCTACCCGATCACCATGAACGCGAGCTACGTGCCCGACGGGACAGGCTCCGGCTTCCTGCTCACCGCCCAGGTCAGCCAGGCCCGCTTCAGCACCACGGCCGTCGGCGTCGCCGAAGGAAACGGCGGCGGCGCGTGGCTGACCACCGGCTCCATCGCCGACCAGGTCAAGGCGAGCGGCGTCCTCCAGCGCGACGACTCCGGCGCCAGCATCCAGGCCGACGGCCAGGATTCGGAGGACTACGAGAGTCAGGGCATCACGGAACCGTGCTACCACCACGTCATCGAGGCCGACCACGGCCAGGTGACCTCGGACACCCGGCCGGGGTGCTGGGGATAGCGCGGCGGGAGCGCGTGAAAGGTCGACGCGTCGGTAAAGCTCGATGCGTCGGGAAAGATTGACGCGTCGGGAAAGATTGACGCGTCGGGAATCTCCGACGTATCTTGAAGTCATGTCGACCGACGTGTTCGGCGCGCTGGCCAATCCGGTGCGCCGCCGACTGCTCGAGGGCCTGCGTGCGGGCCCGCGCTCCACGGGCGACCTGGCCGGGATGTTCGAACTCGGCCGGCCGGCCGTCTCCGAGCACCTCGCGGTGCTGCGGAGCGCGGGCCTGGTACGCGAGGAGCCGCGCGGACGGCACCGGTTCTACCACCTGGAAGCGGCGCCGCTCGCCGAGGTGGACGACTGGCTGCACCCCTTCGAGCGGTACTGGAACCAGCGCCTGCGTGCGCTGTCCGAACTGCTGGACGAGGAGACCCCATGACCGCCGAGAATCCCGGGAAGGCCGAGAATCCCGAGAAGGCCGTGGACGCCGGGAAGCCGGCCGTCATCCGCTGCGACCGCTTCCTGCCGCACCCGCCCGCCAAGGTGTGGGCCGCGCTGACCGAGCCGGAGCGCCTCGCCCGCTGGTTCACGAAGAGCGACATCAAGCCGCTCGTCGGCCACCGCTTCACCCTCGACATGCGGGAATGGGGCCTCCAGCCCTGCGAGGTGACCACCGTCGAGCCGGAGCGGCTGCTCGCCTACCGCTTCGCCGAGGGCACGCTCGACACCGTCATCACGTGGCGGCTCGAACCCGAGGGCAAGGGCACCCGCCTCTTCCTGGAGCACGCCGGCTTCGACCTCGACTCCCCGCTCGCCAAGCACGCGTACCACGGCATGGGCGAGGGCTGGCCGCTCCTCCTGGCACGGCTCGAGACCGTCCTAACCGAAGAAGGCTGATTCGGCCTGGGATGTACGAATCCGAAGACGCCTGGCGCGACGTCGACGTCTACTTCGCCGACGCGCTCTTCAGCGAGGACCAGGCGCTCACCGCCGCCCGCGAATCCGGCCACCGGACCACGATGCCGAGAGCGGAGGTGGCCCCGAACCAGGGCAAGCTGCCGGCGATGCCGTGCCAGATCGCCGGTGCGGGCGGAAGCGTGATCGTGATTGATAACGTCGTGCGCAATGGTGATCGTCCGCCGGACCTGCTGAACTTCAACACAGCCCGTCTGCGACGCGAACTACTCGTCCGGGTCCTCGTCCTCGTCGTCTAGGCGGGCGAGCCAGGTTGCCAGGCGCTCGACGGGGGTTTCGAAGTCGGGGTTCAGGTCGACGAAGGTGCGCAGCTGCTCGGCGAGCCATTCGAGCGTGACCTGTTCCTCGCCGCGTCGCTGAGCGAGTTCCTCGATGCCCCGGTCGGTGAAGTACATGCGCGGATCTTATCTCGCGTGCATCGGGCGGCGGATCACGGACTACGGCGGCCGGCTGCAGCGGCTGACTACAGCAGTTTGGGCACCGTCACGACGACTAGCTCGGATGCGTCCTCGGAGAGCGACAGCGTGCACTGCAGGGCGTCCAGCTCGCCCAGGCGGCTCACGTGGGTGCCGCCGCAGAAGATGGAGGCGGTGCCCTCGGGGAGCTCACAGACCCATTCACGGCGGGCGGTGAGGCGGGCGGTCTTCTCGCCGCCGAAGATCTCGATGCGGACGCGGGCGTCGGCGGCGATCCACTCGGCGAGGCGGGTGTTGACGCGGTCGGCCAGTTCGGGCAGCTGCTCGGCGAGGCCGTCGGGGTCGAAGCCCTTCTTGCGCAGGGATTTGCCGATCCGGTACCGGTCCGTGCTGGCGTGCTCGTCCATCCGCGACGACTCCATCGCGATGGCGTCGAAGTCGGGGCGGCCGAAGGAGTCCTCGCGGCCGGGGGGCTTGCGCCAGCGCTCGGCCAGCGCCTCGTTGAGGGCCAGCGCCATGACGTGGCAGCCGGTGTGCGCGGCCGACAGGGCCCGCCTGCGGTCGGCGTCCACGCGGAGCTGGGCGTTGGCGCCGAGCAGCGCCTCCGGCTGCGGGACGGCCTCAAGCAGGTGCACGACCTGCCAGGTCCACGCCTCGTCGCCGCGCTTGACCGGGATCTCCTCGCCGAGCGCGAACTGGCCGTCCGGGCCGATGGCACCGGTCACGGCGTCGACGACGGGGTAGACCACGCCGTCCACCAGCACGGTTCCACTGTCGCCTGGCTGGTCGGGCCAGGTGTGGTCGACCGGGTGGAAGGGCGTGGTGTCCACGATCAGCCCGAGGACGCCGACGGCGTCGCGCGCCCCGAGCGGCACGAGCGCTCGTACCGCCGACGCGCCCTCGGTCGCACCGCTCGGGAACGTCACCAGGGTCGTGTCGTGCTGCAACATGCCCTCAGTCTCGCACGCCGGGGATGAGATCGGGGGCGGGTCCCCGGGATTCGCCGGAGACCCGCGCGAGAAGTCGGCGTCTCAGCCCACTGCGACATCGAAGATCGGCACCACGAACGCCCGGGCCAGCGAGTGGAAGAACAGGTTGAAGCCGAGCACCTCCGGCCGGGTCGACGCGTCGAGGCCGAGGCTCTCCACGTCCACCGCGTGCACCACGAAGAAGTAGCGGTGCGGACCGTGGCCCGCGGGCGGGGCGCTGCCGACGAAGCCGGCGAAGCCCGCGCTGTTCGCCAGGGTGAGCGCGCCCTTGGGCAGCGACTCGGCGCCCGGGGTGCCCGCGCCGGTCGGCAGTTCGGTCACGTTCACCGGCACGTCGGCGACGGCCCAGTGCCAGAAGCCGGAGCCGGTCGGCGCGTCCGGGTCGTAGCAGGTGACCGCGAAGGACTTGGTCTCGGCGGGGAACCCGGACCAGGACAGCTGCGGGGACAGGTCCTCGCCGCCGGGCACGCCGAAGGCCTTCGAGCTGACCGGCGGCGGCACGGTCACGCCGTCCGAGACGTCGGTGCTCGTCACCGTGAACGTCGGCAGCTCGGGCAGGTTGTCATAGGGGTTGAACGGAAACGGAGCTCTACGCGATTCGCTCATGCCAGTAGTTAATCAGCACGAACGAGTTTTCACGCAGAGCCCCGCGCCTGACGCTACGCCACTTGGTAGGCGCCGCGGTCCGCGACGACCGTGAACAGCTCGGCCTGCGGCAGCGCCTCGGAGACCGTCTCCGCGACCCGCTCGAGCCGCTCCGTGGACACCAGGGCGATCGCGCAGCCGCCGAAGCCGCCGCCGGTCATCCGGGCGCCGTGCGCGCCGCCGCGCAGCGCCGCGTCCACCACGATGTCGAGCTCCGCGCAGGAGACCTCGAAGTCGTCGCGCAGCGAGATGTGCGAGGCGGTCAGCAGTTCGCCCGCCGAGTTCAGCCGCGGGCCCTCCAGCGGGCCGAGCTGCAGCAGGCTGACGAAGCGGTTGACCCGGTCGTTCTCGGTCACCACGTGCCGGACCCGGCGCAGGTCCGCCTCGTCCAGCACCGTCGCGGCACGTTCGAGGTCTGCGAAGCTCAGGTCGCGCAGCGCCGGAACGCCCATCAGCCGGGCCGCGCGCTCGCAGGCCGCGCGACGGTCCGCGTAGCCGCTCTCGCCGTGCTGGTGCTGCACCTTCGTGTTCATCACCAGCAGTGCGAGGCCGGCCTCGCCGAGCGCGAAGGGGTGTATCGCGATGTCGAACGTGCGCGTGTCGATGTGCAGCACCGCGTCCGCCGCGCCGAACGCCGAGGAGAGCTGGTCCAGCGGGCCGCAGGGCACGTGCGCGTACGCGTTCTCCGCGTACTGCGAAAGCCGGGCGAGTTCGGCGGGCGAGATCGGCTTGCCGGAGAGCGCCGCCAGGGCGAGGCCGGTGGAGCATTCGAGGGCCGCCGACGAGGAGAGACCGGAGCCGACCGGGACGCGCGAGGAGAACGCCAGGTCGGCGCCCTTGAAGTCGGCCGGGAGCGCGCCCGCGCCGATCATCGCCCAGGCCACGCCCGCCGGATAGTCCGCCCAGCCGGTGCGCTCACCGGGGATCAGCGACGCGACGGGAATCTCGAGGACGCCGGTCTCGCCCTGCCCGGAGACCATCCGCAGCAGGCCGTCGAGCCGCGGTGCGGCGGCCACCGCGGTGTACCGGTCGATGGCCATCGGGAGCACGAAGCCCTCGTTGTAGTCGGTGTGCTCGCCGATCACGTTCACCCGGCCCGGAGCCGCGAAAATCCCGGTCGGCACCGCGCCGTAGACGGCCTCGAACATCTTCCTGGCAGCCTCTGCGGCCTCCTGTGCGGCGATCGACATACTGTCGGTTGCTCCTTCTTCCGCTCCGCCTTGCGTAGCCACGGTCAACGCGCGCCTACTTGGCACAGTATTCACCGTCCCGCGCTACGGAGTGCAAGCGCCGCTTGTTCGGGGGTGGTGTCGCTCGCGAAGGCGCCCATCCCGGATTCCGCTCCAGCCAGGTACTTCAGCTTCCCGGGCGCCCGGCGGACCGTGAAAATCTCGGCGTGCAGCGCGGCTTCCGTCGTCGCGCCCGGAGCCCGCTTCGGCGCCTGGTGCCAGGCCGAGATGTACGGGGTGCGGTTGGCCGGCCGGCCCTCCGGCGCCGGGAACAGGCCGTCGAATCGTCGCAGTAGGCTGAGGTAGATCGGGGGGAACGCGGCGCGCTGCGCGTCGTCCAGCGCGGTGAAGTCCGAAGTGCGCCGTTTCGGGTACAGGTGCGCCTCATACGGCCAGCGCGCGGCGTACGGGGTGAAGGCGATCCAGTGCTCGTTCTCCTCGATCACCCGCTCGCCGGCGGATTCGCGTTCGACGATGTCCTCGAACAGGTTGCGGCCGGTGCGCTCGCGGTACGCGGCCGCCTGCGTGATCGCGCGGTCCATCTTGGGCGCGACGTAGGGGAACGCGTAGATCTGGCCGTGCGGATGCGCGAGGGTGACGCCGATCTCCTCGCCGCGGTTCTCGAAGACGTAGACCTGGCGCACGTCCGGCCGGCCCAGCAGGTCCGCGGTCCGGTCGGTCCACGCCTCGAGCACCAGCGCCGCCCGCGCCTCGCTCAGGCCGGCGAAGGACTTGTCGTGTTCGGACGTGAAACACACGACCTCGCAGCGCCCGCCGTCCGGTCCGCCGAGCGAGGGGAAGCGGTTCTCGAAGACGGCCACCTCGTAGCTCGGCGCCGGGATCTCGGTCAGCCGGTCGCCCACGGTCGGGCACAGCGGGCACTGGTCGGCCGGCGGCTTGTAGGTCCGGTTCTGCCGCTGCGCGGCGATGGCGATCCATTCGCCCTGTGCCTCGTCGTGGCGGGTCTCCGCGGCGCGGTGCATGGGCTCGAGCGGCCGCCGGTCGGCGTACTGCCCGCGCGCCTCGCCGTCGCCGGAGTCGTAATAGAACAGCTCCCGGCCGTCGGCCAGGGTGATCACGGTCTTCTTCACTACCGCGCCTCTTCACTTCTTGCAGCCGGACACCGTCTACGCCTCGTATTTAAACATAGTCAAACGTAAACGCACAAGGGATAGCATGGTGGTGTGACGCAGACTGACAGCAGCGAACGCGGCCTACTGGCCGGGCAACGCCGGGCCGCCATCGTGCGCGAGGTGCGCGAGCGCGGCGGGGTGCGGGTGACGGAACTGGTCGACCGGTTCCGGGTCTCGGACATGACGATCCGGCGCGACCTGGACGCGCTGGCCAGGGCCGGGCAGCTGGAGAAGGTGCACGGCGGGGCGGTGGCCGTCGGCGAGTCGAGCGCCTACGAGCCCGGCTTCGAGGCGAAGCAGGACCGGGACACCGCCCTCAAGGAGGCGATCGCCCAGGCCGCCGCGGTGCTGGTCGTCCCGGGCAGCGCGATCGCGCTGTCGGCGGGCACCACGACGTACGCGCTGGCCGGCCGGCTCACCGCGGTGCCCGGGCTGACGGTGGTCACCAACAGCATCCGGATCGCCGAGCGCTTCTACGCGGCGGCCAACCCGAACGGCGGCCCCGGCCCCACGGTCGTGCTCACCGGCGGCGTGCGCACCCCCTCGGACGCGCTGGTCGGCCCGGTGGCGGACGCGGCGATCCGCAGCCTGCACTTCGACGCCGTGTTCCTCGGCAGCCACGGGATCTCCCCGGAGGCCGGCCTGTCCACGCCGAACCTCGCCGAGGCCGAGACGAACCGCGCGCTGGTGGCCTCGGCCCGCCGGGTGATCGCGGTGGCCGACCACACGAAGTGGGGGCTGACCGGCCTGGCCGGCTTCGCCCGGCTGTCCGACGTGGACCTGTGGATCACCGACCCGGGACTGTCCGAGGACGCCAGGGAGACCGCCGCCGAGCTGGTCGGCGACCTGATGCTGGCAGAGGTCTGACCCGCGGATCAGACCTCCGCGCACGCGCTCCGCGGTCAGCCCTTGTTCGCGCCGAGCGTGAGCCCGGAGACGAACTGCTTCTGCAGGGCGAAGAAGACCACCAGCGTCGGCACGGCCACGATCATCGAGGCCGCCGAGATCAGGTTGTTGTCGGTGAAGAACTGACCGGTGAGGTTGTTCAGCGCCGCCGTGATCGGGCGGTTGGATCCGGTCTGCATGAGCACCGTCGCCCAGAAGAAGTCGTTGTAGATCCAGGTGAACTCGAGCGTGGCCAGCGCGGCGAGGGCCGGGCGGCACAGCGGCAGCACGACCTGCCAGTACTGCCGCCACTCCGAGGCGCCGTCCACGCGGGCCGCCTCGGTGATCTCGTTCGGAACCGTGCGCATGAAGTTGGAGAGCACGAACACGCAGAAGCCGGTCTGGAACGCGACGTGGATCAGGATCAGGCCGAAGAACGAGTCGTCGAGGTGGCCGGAGTCCGACAGGAACGACGGCAGCGGAATGGTGATGTAGAGCTTGTACAGCGGCGTGATGATCGCCTGCTGCGGCAGCAGGTTGCCCGCGGTGAAGATCATCAGCATCAGCAGGTTGAACTTGAAGCTGTGCCGCGCGAGGACGAACGCCGCCATGCTCGCCAGCCAGAGCGTGATCAGGAGCGCCGGGATCGTGATGATCGCGGAGTTCTTGAAGTAGAGCGGCAGGTCCGCCTCGCTCCAGGCGTTCGAGAAGTTGGTGAAGTTGTAGTGGCCGCCGATGGAGACGTAGCCGTGTTTGGCGGTGTCCGCGTACGGGCGTAGCGAGGTGTAGAGCGCGTAGAGCACGGGCGCGATGAACACGATGCACGTGGCGATCAGGAAGGTGTGCAGGATCGCCCGCGCGAGGCTGAAGCGGCGCCGCCGGTTGCGGCGTGCCGCCGGCGTCTCGGCCGTGGTCTCGTTTCCGGTGAACGTCGCGGCGGTCATGACCGGGTGTCCTTCCGGAAGGTGATGTACACGTACGGCAGCACGAAGGCGAGCGAGATCACCAGCAGGATCGTGGCGAGCGCGGAGCCGAAGCCGATCCGGCTGGTCTCGCCGATGATGTTCGCGGTGATCAGCGTGGAGAGCAGTTCGAGACCGTTCGTGCCCTGATTGATGATGTAGACGATGTCGAAGGCGCGCAGCGACTCGATGACGGTGACGACGACCACGACGATGTTGATCGCGCGCAGTGCGGGCCAGACCACGTGCCGGAACGTCTGCCATTCGTTCGCGCCGTCCAGCGACGCGGCCTCCTGGAGGGAGGGGTCGACGGACTTGAGCCCGGCGAGGAAGAGGATCATGACGTAGCCGGTCTGCCGCCAGCAGGCCATGATCAGCACGGCCCAGATGTTGAGGCTCGGGTCGCCGAGCCAGTCGATCAGGTTGTTCTGCCCGGCGTGCCCGGTCAGGTTGTTCACCAGGCCCTGCGTCGGGGAGAAGACGAGCTCGGTCATGAACCCGACGAGCGCGAGGGAGAGCACGACCGGCAGGAACAGGATCGACTGGTAGATCCGGGAGCCGCGCAGCTTCTTGTTGAGCTGGTGGGCGAGGAACAGGCCGAAGGGCGCCGGGAGCACGAAGAACACGGCGAGCCAGAGCAGGTTGTGCTCGATGGCCGGCGGGAACTCCGGATAGATCGTGAAGATGATCCGGTAGTTGTTGACCCCGGCCGGCTTCATGTCGGAGAAGCCGCCGATGCCGGTCCAGTTGAAGAAGGACAGGGCGACGGTGGCGAGCGCCGGGAGCCAGACGAAGGCGAGGGACAGCAGCAGCGGCACGCCGCCCATCAGGGACAGCGCGGCCCGGTCGCGCAGCGTGTAGCGCCTCAGGCGCCTGCGGCGGGTGGGGGAGGAGAGCGTGGTCGAAGCCAAGGGGGAATCAGTCCTCTACTTCTCTTGGTGCAGGGCGAACGGCCGGTGCCCCCGCGGGGAGCACCGGCCGCGGATCGCGGCTGACTCAGCCGTTGGTCGCCCAGATGGTCTTGGCCTGCGCGTCGATGTTCGCGAGGATCGAGGCGGCGTCGCCAGGGTTGGACAGGAACTTCTGGATCGCCGGGAGCATCACCGGGTCGGCGAAGCTCGGCAGCGTGTCCCGGTCCATGAACTGCGACAGGTGCTTGGCGCTGTTGATCAGCGAGATCGCCGAGGTCTGCGGCTTGGTGTACTTGCTGGTGTCCACGCCGGAGGCGGTGGCGATGTCCGCCGGGTTGGAGCCGAGCCAGACCTGCTGCGCGGTCGCGGTGCCGAGGTACTCGAGCAGCTTCGTGGCCCCGGCGGAGTTCTTCGGCGACTTGGCGACCATGAACCCGTCGATCGGCGCCTCCACCGAGTCCTGCCCGTAGGTGGAGTTGATCTCAGGGAAGGCGAAGAAGCCGAGGTCGTCCGCGTTGGCGCCGGTGAAGATGGTGCCGATCTGGTCCAGGCCGAGGACCATCATCCCGGCCTGCTTGTTCAGGATCTGGTTCGCGCCCTCCTGCCAGGTCAGGCCGAGGAAGCCGGGGGAGTAGTACGGGATCAGCTGCTTCCACTGGTCGAACACGGCGGCGACCTGCGAGGAGTTCCAGCCCTGACCGGTGCGCATCAGGTTGATGTGGAAGTCGTAGCCGTTGATGCGCATGTTGAGATAGTCGAAGGTGCCCATGGCGGGCCAGCCGTCCTTGTCGGTGAAGGAGATCGGGATCAGCCCGTCCGTCTTCATCTTCTTGGCCAGGGCTATGTACTCGTCCCAGGTGGTCGGCTCGGTGTAGCCCTTCGAGGCCCACAGGCTCTTGCTGTAGAACACGGCCCAGGGGTAGTAGTCGAAGGGCACGAAGTAGTAGTTGCCGTCCGCGCCCTTGGACTGCGCCTTCATCGCGTCGGTGTACGAGCCGCCGATCTTGGTCCAGACGTCGTTGACGTTGCTGGCCAGGCCCTGCGAGGCGAAGTACTGCATGCGCTCGCCGGCGAACCAGTTGAACACGTCCTGCGGGTTGCCCTGCAGGTAGGTGGTGATGTTCTGCTGGAAGGTGTTGTGGTCGACCCAGTTGACGTCGATCGTCAGCCCGGTGGCCTTCTTCGCCGCGGTGAACAGCGTCTGGTAGGCACCCTTCGGTTCCGGCACGGCCGCGTTCGAACCGAAGGAGACGACGCCGCTCGCCTCGCCTCCGCCCGACTTCGAGGAGGAAGAGCATGCCGACAGGGTGGGTAGCGCGGCCACGCCTGCTGCCGCGAGTGCGCCCTTGAGCAGAGAGCGGCGGCCGAACGCGTGCGCGGACGACGAAGCTGAGTGGTACGAGGTCACGAACTGCCTCCAAGGTGCGTCTTTGCGGATGGAGTCCCGGAGCCCGTGCGTGGTGGTGGTCGGTGGTGGAACGTGCCCCGGGGGCCCCGGACCTGTGTGGAATCCTCGACAAGTCCGAACGATTGCAGTGATTTTCAAACGTGAACAAACAGCGATCTCTGGCAGCCAACCGTGCGATGACAGCCTTGTCAAGCGCTCTTATTCAAACTGCAACCTGAAACAGTGCTGTACCTTGACGGGTCGGCGCCGCTGTTTCAGGATCCGCTCCGGCGACGGGATCCAACATAATCTGACGGTCCATGAGCCAGCGCGCTGTTGGGAACTGATCGGACGGCGTGCGGATCGCACAAGGCCGCACAGGCCGCGGCGCGGCGCTCCCGGCGGCGCCGAACGGCGGTCCGGGCCGGGCGCGCGGCGCTCGCGGTACTCGCAACCGCGGCGCAGGGCTCGCGGGGCCGCCGAGCCCTGGTGGGAAACAAAAGGTTCCGGTCGACGTTGACCGGAACCGTCGTACAGAGTTCACCCGGACGCAACGGGGCGTCAAGGGCCGTCCAGCGATTCGGGACCGATGTTTCCGGATCGTGTCCAATCCCGCTGTTCGCTACAGCCTGTAAGCTCTTCGGCCTGTCCACACCGCGGAACGTAGCTGACCTTTGTCCGCGGGCGTGGCTAGACTCGGCCTCATGCATCGCACCGGCCCGCGGCAGTTGCCGCCGCCCCGCGCCTGACCGGGCGCGAGGAATCCACGGCTTTTCCCACACCTGAGCGGCACGGCGAGTACGCCGTCCGCCGGTGATGCGACGCTTCGCGCCCAGAAGTCAGTCCCCGTCTCCAGACACTCACTGACCTTCGAAGGTGCGGTTCCTTTCCATGACTGCTGAAGTCGAGCTGTCCCGTCCTGCCCTGCCCGCCCATCAGGCCGAACTCGTGCGCGGCATCCTCCCGATCCTCGTCTGCTCCGTGCTGTGGGGCTGCGTCGGTCTGGTCTCCACGTACATCCCCGCGGCCGCGTCGCCGGAGTCCGTCGGCGCGTGCGGCATGATCGTCGCCGGCGTGTCGATGCTGATCGCCCGGCCCGGTGCCAGGGTCATGATCCTGCGTGCGCGCGGCCGAGACCGCGTGCTGCAGGTCATCGGCTCGCTCGGGCTGCTGGCGTACCCGCTCGCGTTCTTCCCCGCGGTGCACCGCCTCGGCGTCGCCCTCGCCACCGCGATCACGCTCGGCAGCGCGCCGCTGTTCACCGGCCTGATCTCGCGCTTCGTCGAGAAGCGGCAACTCACGCGGCGCTGGCTGCAATGCGCGCCGATCGCCGTCGCGGGAACCGTGCTGATGGTGACCGGCGACGCCGGTGCGCACGCCGTGAGCGTCGTCGGCGTGATCTTCGCGCTGATTCCGGGCCTGTCCTACTCGATCGCCTCCTCGGTCGCGGCACGCCTGATCGGCCAGGGCAACGCGTCGGGTGACGTGTACGGCGCCATGTTCGGCACGTGCGCGGTGTGGTGCGTCCCGGTGCTCGTGCTGAGTGACGGAGTTCACGGTCTCATCGGCGTGCGCGGCGCGGCCGTCGTCCTCTTCTACGGCTGCGTCACCAACTACCTCTGCTACACGCTTTTCGGCAGTGCCCTGAGATACACCACCGCGGCGACGGCGACGACAGTGACGCTCGCGGAGGGCGCGGTCGGCACGCTGCTCGGGGTCTTCGCGCACGACGAACGGCTGGCGCCCGCGGCGTGGGCCGGACTCGGCCTGCTCGCCGCGGCGCTGGTCCTGCTGAGCCTGCCAGGCCGTCGCCTCCACCAAGGTGTCCGCCGCTCCGGCTAAATTGGTGCCGTGACCGCCAAGAACAGTGCCGAAGCCGGGGACGAGCAGTTCGCCCCCGGCTTCGGGCTCGCCGTGCTCGAAGCCGTCCTGGAGCGGATCACGTTCGCGAACGAGGACAACGGCTACACGATCGCGCGGGTGGATACCGGGCGCGGCGGCGAACTGCTGACGGTCGTCGGCGCGCTGTTCGGCGCGCAGCCCGGCGAGTCACTGCGGATGCGCGGGCGCTGGGGTTCGCACCCGCAGTACGGCCGCCAGTTCCAGGTCGAGAACTACACGACCGTCCTCCCGGCGACCATCCAGGGCATCCAGCGCTACCTCGGCTCCGGCCTGATCAAGGGCATCGGGCCGAAGACCGCGGAGAAGATCGTCGGCCATTTCGGTACTGAGACCTTGAACGTGATCGAGGACGACCCCAACCGGCTGATCGAGGTGCCCTCGCTCGGGCCCAAGCGCTCCAAGCTGATCGCCGTCGCGTGGGTGGAGCAGAAGGCCATCAAGGAGGTCATGGTCTTCCTGCAGTCGGTCGGCGTCACCACGTCGATCGCCGTACGCATCTACAAGGAGTACGGGGACAACTCGATCGAGATAGTGAAGACGGAACCGTACAAGCTGGCGAGCGACGTCTGGGGCATCGGCTTCAAGACCGCCGACGCGATCGCCGTGGCCGTCGGGATTCCGCACGACTCGCCGGAGCGGGTGAAGGCGGGATTGCAGTACGCGCTGTCCCAGGCCACTGATGCGGGCAACTGCTTCCTGCCCAAGGAGAAGCTGCTCACCGAGGCGGTGAAGATCCTCCAGGTCGGCGAGGAGCTGTGCGCGAAGTGCCTGGAGGAACTCGTCGAGGCCGAGGGCGCTGTCCGGGAGATCTTGCCGGGGGAGTTCGCGCACACGGAGGCGCTCTACCTCGTCCCGTTCCATCGCGCGGAGACGGCGCTCAGTCGGCAGCTGCTCGAACTCCTCAATACGCGCGAGGACAATCTCGCCGCGTTCCAGAACGTCGACTGGTCCAAGGCGCTCGGCTGGCTGCGCGAGCGCACGGGCAGCGAGCTGGCGCCCGCGCAGGAGCAGGCGGTCAAGCTCGCGCTGACGGAGAAGGTCGCCGTGCTCACCGGCGGACCGGGCTGCGGCAAGTCCTTCACCGTGCGCTCGGTCGTGGAACTCGCGCGGGCCAGGGGCGCGAAGGTCGTGCTCGCCGCGCCCACCGGCCGGGCCGCAAAGCGGCTCGCCGAGCTGACCGGCGCCGAGGCCGCGACCGTGCACCGGCTGCTCGAGCTCAAGCCCGGCGGCGACGCGGCGTACGACAAGGACCGTCCGCTGCCCGCCGACCTCGTGGTCGTCGACGAGGCCTCGATGCTCGACGTGCTGCTCGCGAACAAGCTGGCCAAGGCCGTCGGCCAGGGCACCCACCTGCTGCTCGTCGGCGACGTGGACCAGCTCCCGAGCGTCGGCGCGGGCGAGGTGCTGCGCGACCTGCTGGACTCCGAACCGGTGCCGCGCGTCCGGCTGACGCAGGTCTTCCGCCAGGCTCGGGAATCAGGCGTCGTCGTCAACGCGCACCGCATCAACTCCGGCAAGCCGCCGCGGCTGCGCGAATTCGAGGACTTCCACCTCTTCCTGCAGGACGAGGCCGAGCCGGCGGCCCAGCTGGTCGTGGACCTCGCCGTGCACCGGATCCCGAAGAGGTTCGGCTTCGACCCGCGCCGCGATATCCAGGTCCTGACCCCGATGCACCGCGGCCCCGCCGGCGCCGGCAATCTCAACCTGCTGCTCCAGCAGGAGCTCACCCCGCACCGCGAGGGCGTACCCGAGCGACGCTTCGGCGGCCGCACCTACCGCGTCGGCGACAAGGTGACGCAGATCAGGAACAACTACGACAAGGGCAGGAACGGCATCTTCAACGGCACCGGCGGCATCGTCACGGCCATCGACCCCGAGGAGCAGAAGCTCACCCTCCGCACAGACGAGGACGAGCTGATCCCGTACGACTTCGCCGAACTCGACGAGCTCCAGCACGCCTACGCCGTCACCGTCCACCGCTCGCAGGGCTCCGAGTACCCCGTCGTGGTCATCCCGGTGACCACCAGCGCCTGGATGATGCTGCAACGCAACCTGATCTACACCGGCATCACCCGCGCCAAGAAGCTCGTCGTCCTCGTCGGCTCCGAGAAGGCCCTGGCCCAGGCCGTGCGCACCCCCGGCTCCGGCAAGCGGCACACGGCGCTGGACCTGCGGCTGTCGGGGAAGCTTTAGCCTTTGCCGCGCGCGGGAATCCGTACTCCATGGTGAGCACTCTGATAACCAGGGACACGCGGGTGCTCGCCTATGAGCAGTTCGGGGATCCGTGCGGCAAGCCGGTGGACTTCCTGCACGGCACGCCCGGCAGCCGCCGCGGTCCGTGGCCGCGGCAGGCCCGGCTCTACCCGCAGGGCATCCGGCTAATCGCCTACGACCGTCCCGGCTACACATCGAGCCCAGGTCGAGCGCGCGGTCCAGCGCTCCGGTCGCGGCATACGCGCTCGCCAGGTTGATACCCGCGCCCTGGGCGAAGGGATTCTCCTTGCCGACGCCCGTCAGCAGCCTGCGATCCGCGTTGTCCAGCTCGGCGAGCGCCGCCTCGCGCTCGCCGCGCCGCAGCAGATAGCAGCCGTGGTTGTTGCGCGCCGCGCAGGGATCGTCGCCCTAGAGCGCGGACGGCTCGATCTCGCCCGAGGGCGGTTCGAGTCGAGTCTCGAGCACTTGCATTTCGGCGTCGGCGTCGCGAACACGGCGGCCGATCGAATCCTCGAGGCGCAGGGCTACGAAGGAACCGGTGAAGCCTACCGCCGGCTGGAACTGCCCGAGGAGGCGGCGAACTTCCATCGCGCGCAGCCGCGCTTTTCGGTCAGAACGCGGATGCGTGGCAGCAGGCGGCCGCGCTCGAACATCCGGCCCTCGTGCTGGAGGATCAAGGCGACGACCAGGGGGCGCGCAGCCAGCGACTGGAGAGCCTTGCCCTGATCTCGCGCTTCGACGATGGTCCCGCGATGGCGCTCAGGACGCGTCTCGAAGCGGCCGTACATGTGGACTGACGCGGCTTCCCGCTCCCATCCGCGCGGCCGTTTTCGGGCCTGGCACCACCCCTTGATACGATGGATCTTTGCCCGGCACCCGGCCCCGACCAGCAGTGGAGTGATCAATGGCGATCAGCGTGTTCGACCTGTTCTCGATCGGCATAGGGCCGTCGAGCAGCCACACGGTCGGGCCGATGCGGGCGGCGCGGATGTTCGCGGGGCGGCTGAAGTCGGAGGGGCTGCTGGCCCAGACGGTACGGGTGCGGGCGGAGCTGTTCGGCTCGCTGGGGGCGACGGGGCACGGGCACGGGACGCCGAAGGCGGTGATCCTCGGGCTGTGCGGGGAGGCGCCCGCGACGGTGGACGTGGAACGCGCCGACGCGGCGGTCGCCGAGGTGCGCGAGACGGGACGGCTGCGGCTGCTCGGGCGGGACCTCGGGGACGCGCACCCGATCGACTTCCACGAGCCCGACGACCTGATCCTGCACCGTCGCAGAGCACTGCCGTACCACGCGAACGGCATGACGCTGTGCGGCTACGACGCCGAGGGGCGGCCGCTGCTGGAGAAGACCTACTATTCGGTCGGCGGCGGCTTCGTGGTGGACGAGGACGCGATCGGCGCGGACCGGGTCGTGCCGGACGACACCCGGTTGCGCTACCCGTTCCGCACCGGCGAGGAGCTGCTGCGGCTGACCGGGGAGACCGGGCTGTCGATCAGTGCCCTGATGCTGGAGAACGAGAAGGCCTGGCGCACCGAGGACGAGGTGCGGGCCGGGCTGCTGGAGATCTGGCGCGTGATGCGCGCGTGCGTGGAGCGGGGACTCACCCGCGAGGGCATCCTGCCCGGCGGCCTGAAGGTGCGGCGGCGGTCGGCGATGGCGGCGCGGGCGCTGCGCGCGGAGGGCGTGAACCCGGCGAACGCGATGGAGTGGGTCACCCTCTACGCGATGGCCGTGAACGAGGAGAACGCGGCGGGCGGCCGGGTGGTGACCGCGCCGACGAACGGCGCCGCGGGCATCATCCCGGCCGTCGCGCACTACTACATGACCTTCATCCCCGGCGCGGACGAGGACGGCGTCGTCCGCTTCCTGCTCGCCGCGGGCGCGATCGGCATGCTCTACAAGGAGAACGCCAGCATCTCCGGCGCCGAGGTCGGCTGCCAGGGCGAGGTCGGCTCCGCCTGCTCGATGGCCGCCGGCGCGCTCGCCGAGGTGCTCGGCGCCAGCCCGGAGCAGG